>NZ_CAXAVR010000220.1:0-1515 GCF_963972535.1 uncultured Salegentibacter sp. | reverse complement strand
CAATTGGCTTATGCCCTGGCGCACGTTAACGAATATCTTAACCATTTTCAGGAAAATCCAAATTTCGAGCAATTTCAACCACAATTTTTAATCGCTTCCGGACCAAACTATTTCTTTGAAATTGCTAAAATTAAAGCCTTAAGGTGGTTATACGCTACTTTAGCTTCAGAATATAGCATTCCCGAGACCTGCCATATCCTGGCGCAATCTACTAAAAGAAATAAAACTCTTTACGATTTTAATGTAAATCTGCTTAGAACCACAACCGAAAGTATGAGCGCGGTTTTAGGCGGTGCCGATACGGTTTACAATATGCCTTACGATGCTATTTATCATAAAAATAACGAGTTTGGAGATAGGATTGCCCGCAACCAGTTGTTGGTGATGAAACACGAAGCTTATCTTGACAAGGTTGCCAATGCTGCTGAAGGAGCTTATTATATCGAAAGCCTTACTAAACAATTTGCGGAAATGGCGCTGGATATTTTTAAAGAAATCGAAAAGGGAGGTGGTTTTTTAAAACAACTTAAAGAAGGGGTAATTCAGCGAAAGATTAAGGAAAGTGCTAAAAAAGAACAGGAACAATTTGATAGTGGAGAATTGGTATTAATAGGGACCAATAAATTCGAAAATCCACAGGATAAAATGAAAGATGAACTGGAATTGTATCCGTTTTTAAAGCAAAATCCGCGTAAAACTCTAATTGAACCTATCCTGGAAAGACGCCTAAGTGAACAAATTGAGCAGGAAAGAATAAAGCAGGAAAAGGCCGATTAATTAAAAAAAGAGCAATGCAAAGAAAAGATCTTCAACATATAAAACTTACAGCACCAGCACTTGGGAAACGGCAAAAGGAAAATGAAAACAACACCTATAAAACCCCGGAGGAAATCAACCTGCAGCCTTTTTATTCAAAAGAAGATATTAAAGATTTAAAACATTTGAATTTCGCTGCCGGAATACCTCCATATTTACGCGGACCTTATAGTACGATGTATGTAAGCCGTCCCTGGACAATCCGCCAGTATGCAGGATTTTCTACTGCCGAAGAAAGCAATGCTTTTTACCGAAGAAACCTTGCTGCCGGCCAAAAAGGCCTTTCAGTAGCTTTTGATCTTCCTACCCATCGTGGATACGACAGTGATCACGAACGTGTGGTTGGAGATGTTGGAAAAGCCGGTGTGGCTATTGATTCGGTGGAAGATATGAAGATCCTTTTTGATCAAATTCCGCTGGATAAAATGTCAGTTTCCATGACGATGAATGGTGCGGTTTTGCCAATCCTGGCTTTTTATATCGTTGCTGCCGAAGAACAAGGCGTAAAACCTGAACAACTTTCAGGAACTATTCAAAATGATATTTTAAAGGAGTTTATGGTGAGAAACACCTACATCTATCCTCCTACTCCTTCTATGAAGATCATTTCAGATATTTTTGAATATTCTTCGCAGAATATGCCAAAATTCAATAGCATAAGTATTTCGGGATATCATATGCAGGAAGCCGGTGCTACCT
>NZ_CAXAVR010000219.1:0-1530 GCF_963972535.1 uncultured Salegentibacter sp. | reverse complement strand
GGCTGTCTTAATAGACAGTCAAAAGCCACTTGCCAATTCCCGGAAAAAATTTCCGGATTAATAATTTATTGATGTGCAGGTTTATCGGCGAAAGTCAAAAATGGATAGCCCTGCGTAAATTTGAATGCTGAAGATCAGCTAAATAAAGATACATTTTTTTTATAAAATCAAGGCAAAGAATACTTAACGAATAATTTTTTTTCTATATTTATAATCATTTGAATTTTTCATTTAATGATAGAAAGGAAAATCCAGGTAACAGCGGATTTTCCTTTTTTTCTTAAGTTGAGAGTGAAATGCTCCTTATTTTTTGAGCACAACCAACTAAGCTATTTTTATAGTTCTGTTATAGAACTGCTTTGCTTAAAAGATTTATTAAGAAATATCTGAGCCTAAAAAAACACCTCTAAAAATAGAAGTGTTTTAAAATCTGTTTAAAAATTACTTTTTAAAAATTACAGAATTCCTTCATCCGCAAAACTGTAATAATTACCATCAGGAATAAGAATAATATGATCCAGTACTTTAACATCAAAAAATGATGCCGCATTTTTAATTTTTCTGGTCAGGCTTTTATCTGCTTCACTTGGTCTAAGGGTTCCGCTGGGGTGATTGTGCAATAAAATTATTGCCGTGGTTAAGGACTTTAATACTACTGCAAATAGGATTCGAACATCGACCAGGGTTCCGGTAATACCTCCATTGGAAACTTCATAAATTCCTTTAACCTTATTAGCATTATTGAGCAGTATAATTTTAAAAGTTTCCTGCAATTCAATATTATTTTTATTCCATTGCTCAAAGGCTAATTCTGCCGCACACCTGGAACTGGTTATTTTTGGAAGCAAATTTGTTTTTAAACTTCCGCTGTAGCTTATCGCTATTTCATTAACTTTGGATTTCATTATTAGCTTATTTAAAGGGTTAATAATTAAAAGAGGGCGCAACTTTCGAAGGGAACGCCCTCTTTGTTTTTTGGGTTCTTAATCAGTAATTTCTCTATTTCCAAGAAAGAGGATTTCACTTACTAAAATTTCGGTAACATATCGTTTCTCTCCGCTTTGGGTTTCATAGGATCTGGAAGTTAGTTTGCCACGGATAGCCACTTCTTTACCTTTATCAACATATTTCTCGATAAGCTGTGCCTGTTTTCCCCAGGCCACTACATTGTGCCAGTCGGTTTGTTGAATTTTCTCTCCTTCCTTGTGATAGTATTCATTGGTAGCCAGTGAAAAACTGCTTACTTTTTTACCACTTTCGAAGTTTTTAATTTCAGGGGCATTCCCCACGTTTCCGATTAACTGTACTTGATTTCTTAGATTACTCATAATTAAAAGATTTAGATACCTGCTTTTTTTTGCAGGTTGATTAAACATTGATTTACTTATTATATCCGGAGCGTTTTCCTTTTTTAATTTTTTTATTTCGCTTCCGGGTATGTTGTTTTGAAATGATTTCATAATTGTTATTTGTTGATTTACTTCCTATAGAGCCGTTTGCTGTTACCTTTTTTGATGCTGATACATTTTC
>NZ_CAXAVR010000218.1:0-1538 GCF_963972535.1 uncultured Salegentibacter sp. | reverse complement strand
TATCTCCAACATTTTCCTGTTCTGAAACGATAATATCACAGGTAGAAGTTCCCATAACGCGAACTAAGGTATGCTTATCTATTTTTGCACCAACCGCCCCGGAATGGGCATCGAAGGTTCCAACCGCGACTACACAATCGGTAGAAAGTCCAAGCTTTTCGGCCCAGACTGCACTTAAATTTCCGGCAACTTCATCTGAAGTATAGGTCTCGGTGTATAGCCTTTCCCGTAATTCACCTAAATAAGGATCCAGTTTATTTAGAAAATCTTTAGGAGGAAGCCCGCCCCAGCTTTCATGCCACATCGCTTTGTGACCTGCAGCGCAACGGCTTCGTTTAAAAGAAGCTAAATCCTGATTTGCAATAAGCATAAACGTCAATAGATCGCAATGCTCCATCCAGGAATAGGCGGCGTTTTTCACGGCTTCATCTTCACGAATAACATGCGCAATTTTTGCCCAAAACCATTCAGAAGAATAAATTCCACCTTCGTATTTGGTAAAATCTTCCCCGCCCCAGGTCCTGGCCAATTCGTTGATTTCATTGGCCTCGTTAATGGCGGTGTGGTCTTTCCAAAGAACCATCATCACGTTTGGATTCTCTTTAAAACCTTCTTCAAATGCCAGCGGAGTACCTTCCTTTGTAACCGCAATTGGTGAGGACCCGGTAGTATCAATACAAATTCCTTTTACAGCGGAACCATCAATATTGGTTTTTGCTAAAACACCTTTAATTGTTTTTTCTAAGCCTTCAATATGGTCTGCCGGGTGTTGGCGAAACTGGTTGATTGCTGCATCACAATATTTCTTATCACGCCATTGCGGATAATAAAATGTATCAGTGGCCAATTCTTCTCCACTCCCTGTGTCTACAAGTACCGCACGAACAGAGTCGGTACCGTAATCCAGGCCTATAACGTAATTCTTCATTTTCTTTTAAATCTTCTTTATTTTTATTCTTTTAATAATCTCACATCATAAATCCCTGCTGTTCTGGAACCCGATTTGGCTTCAAAACGTATGGTGATTTTTTCCTCTTCATTATATTCTAAATTGTTTGGCAGTTTATATTCTTTAGAAAAAAATTGGTCGCCTTCTTCGCCATTAAAATTTTCTTCCGCCAGAACTTTATCATTTATATAAATACTGAATTCCCTATTTGCATCTTTTCCGTAGTAAGTAATTTGAAGTTTTTTGGCATTATTCTCCGTATCTTTTAAATCGTAGCTAAACCATCCCGTAGCATCACGCCAATGCCGATCTTGATGAACGCCGGTATTAGAATCTTTACTTTGAATAAAATGATCTGACTCCGGTTGCTGTTCACCGGGAACTACTCGGTCTATGGTATTTGCTTCCAGTTCACGCTCAACGATTTCCTTTTCCTTTAAATCTTTTTGTTTTTTATGATAACTTTCTTTCGTTCCCAGTGGAAGATAAATGGCATATCTGGACTCGTGGATATTATAAAAAGGAATAAATTCCTGTTCCTTAAACTTTTCAGGATAAATACCATCGGCTACTGAAAAAATTAGATTTT
>NZ_CAXAVR010000217.1:0-1563 GCF_963972535.1 uncultured Salegentibacter sp. | reverse complement strand
CACCACGATTCAGCCCTTATAGAATTACCCGACGGAAGAAAATATGTATTGGTTCTACTTTCAAAAAATATGGAAGATATGGATGCCGGTACCAAAATGCTTACCCAGGTTTCAAAAATGATTTACGAATATGTTAAATAATTTCCAACTAAAAATTTCAAAATGAGAATATCTTTAAAATTAAGTTTATTGGTAGGTACTTTAATAATTGCTTCATTCCCTGCTTTTGCCCAGGAAAGAAACACCGATTTACCACCTGAAGCCACCGAGTTTTACGAACCTGTTCCACCTAAAATTGAAGCCGGAGAATCTACTACTACCGCACCTTCTGATGCAATAATATTGTTTGATGGTTCAGATCTCTCAGCTTTTGTAAACGAAAAAGATGGCTCCGAACCCACCTGGAATATAGAAGGAGATGTGTTAACCGTAAAACCGGGAACCGGTGGGATAAAAACAAAAGAGAATTTTGGAGATATGCAATTACATTTAGAATGGCGTTCGCCTTCAGAAGTTAAAGGCGACGGACAGGGCCGCGGAAACAGCGGGGTAATTATCATGGAGAAATATGAAGTACAGATTCTGGATTCTTATGAAAATGAAACCTATACCAACGGCCAGGCCGCCAGTATTTATAAGCAATCCCCTCCACTTGTAAATGCAACAAAAGCACCCGGAGAATGGAATACTTACGATATTATTTTTACTGCGCCCAGGTTTAACGAAAATGGCCTGTTATTAAGTCCGGCAAAACTTACCGTGCTTCATAACGGGGTGTTGGTTCAAAACAATTACGAATTAAGAGGCCCAACCGAATATATTGGCATACCTAATTATACTAAGCACGACGAAAAACTTCCTATTCATTTGCAAGATCATGGAAATCCAGTGAGTTTCAGAAATATCTGGGTTAGGGAATTGAATTAATCTGTTATAAAATGAAGAATTCAAGAAGAAAATTTTTGCAGCAAACTACCCTGGCTACTGCCGGTTTAAGTTTATCAGGATCCTTATTGGCCAATCCATTTTCAGGTTTTCAGGGTTTTGGTACAAAAGACAAAATTAATTTTGGAGTAATTGGCTGTAAAGGAATGGGATGGTCTAATATGCAGGCTCACCTTAAATTACCCAATGTAACCTGCGTTGCCCTGGCAGATATAGACCAGCGTGTTTTAGATGAAAGAACTAAAAATGTAAAGAATATAACCGGTAAAGCGCCAAAACAGTACAAAGATTACCGCCAAATGCTGGAAAACAAAGATATTGATGCGGTAATAATTGGTACACCAGACCATTGGCATTGTTTGAATTTGGTTCACGCTCTGCAAGCCGGGAAACACGTTTATGTTGAAAAACCGCTTGCAAATAGCATTGAAGAATGCAATACCATGCTTAAGGCCGCCAAAAAGTATAATAAAATTGTACAGGTAGGCCAATGGCAACGCAGCGGGACGCATTATGACGATGCTATAAATTATGTGAAATCGGGAAAACTCGGGAATATTCGGTTGGTGAAATGTTGGGCTTATATAGGCTGGAAAGACAGGCTTCCACATAAACCTG
>NZ_CAXAVR010000216.1:0-1573 GCF_963972535.1 uncultured Salegentibacter sp. | reverse complement strand
GCCAAACAATCTATTTACCGTTGGCGTGGCGGAAAAGCCGAGCAGTTTATAGACCTTTGCTTAGATACTAACCCGTTTAGTATTGAAAAATACGTTGAAAATCTGCCAGATAATTACCGCAGCGGAAGCCAGATTGTAAACTTCAACAATAGTTTATTTAGCTATGCAGCCGGTACTTTGCAACATCCTGCTTATGCTAATTTGTTTCAGACAAGCGGCCAAAATCCTAAAAAAGGAGATTTTGGATATGTAAATATCGACTTTATTGAAGCCGAAAATGCGGCGGAAGAACACGAAATTTATCCTGAAAAAATTCTGGAAATTATTCAGAATTTAGAACAAAGAAAATTTAAAAAAGGAGATATCTGCATCTTAACCCGTAAGAAAAAGGAAGGCGTTACTATTGCGAGTTATTTAAGCGAAAATAATATTCCGGTAGTTTCTTCAGAAACTTTGCTAGTGGCCAATTCTCCTGAAGTAAATTTTATCGCTCATTTGCTAGAATTTTCTTTAAGTCCTAAAGACAACACTTTAAAACTGGAACTTTTTGATTTCCTGGCCGATTTTCTAGAAATAGAAAATCGCTACCCCATAATCTCAACTAATTTAAATAAAGACGGAAAAGCATTTTTTAATTGGTTGAAAGAGTATGATATTAATTTTGACCTGAATGAAATAAAACAACTTTCGGTTTACGAAGCCGCAGAATATATTATTAGAAGTTTTTCTCTGGTAGAAACATCTAATGCGTATGTTCAGTTTTTTCTGGATTTTATTTTTGAAAGTACGCAAAAGGCAACCGCAGGCATAGCCGATTTTATAGATTTATGGAAACAGGAAATAGAAAGCTTGAGCATTGTAGTTCCAAAAGCTGAAGATGCCGTACAAATAATGACCATCCATAAATCTAAAGGTCTGGAATTCCCGGTGGTGATCTATCCTTACGCGAATTCCGATTCCAAAAGCACTCGTATGGATTCCCTTTGGTTACCTATGGAGCCGCCTTTAGATGAAATTCCTATGAATTACCTGAGTGCATCAGATAAAATGCTGAACTGGGGACCAAAAGCTTCAGATATTTACACCGAGTTAATTCATCAAAAAGAGCTGGACACCTTAAATGTGCTGTATGTGGCCTGTACCCGTGCTTCCCAACAGCTGTATTTACTCAGCAAAAAAGAAATAGACTCAAAAGGGAACGAAAAAGCTTATAAGACTTCAGGCTTACTGATTGGCTTTTTAAAAGAAATTGGGAGGTGGGATTCCAACATTAATACTTATGAATTTGGGGAAATTGGCGTTCCAAAAACTTCAGAAAAAAACAGTTCAGCAAATATTATTTCAGAAAAATTTTATTCTTCAGCAACACAAAATCAAGCGGTGAATATCGTGACCAAATCTGGAATGTTATGGGACAGTAAACAGGAAGAAGCGATTGAAAAAGGGGAAATTCTGCACGAATTATTGGCACAAATAGATTATAAAGAACAGGTAAAACCAGTGGTTGCACAAGCGGTGAACGATGGAATAATCACCAAAGATTCCGCAGAAAAAATAGAAAAATTGCTTCTTG
>NZ_CAXAVR010000215.1:0-1623 GCF_963972535.1 uncultured Salegentibacter sp. | reverse complement strand
TTTTAAACGCGTGCTTTCTTTTTATTTTACCAGTACCGGTAAGCTTAAAACGCTTTTTGGCACTAGACTTTGTTTTCATTTTCGGCATGTTATCCTCTTTTTATATTATAACTCTCTTATTATTCTTTATTCTATTTTGCTTTTCTTGGAGATAAAAACATAGTCATACGTTTTCCCTCAAGTTTTGGCATTTGTTCTACTTTTCCAAGTTCTTCAAGATCCTGAGCTAATCTAAGCAATAGGATTTCACCTTTATCTTTAAAAACGATAGATCTACCTTTAAAAAATACAAAAGCTTTTAGTTTTGCACCATCTTTTAAAAATTTCTCTGCATTACGTTTTTTAAACTCGTAATCGTGATCATCTGTATTAGGACCAAAACGTATTTCTTTTACAACAACTTTGCTCGCTTTGGCTTTCATTGCCTTTTCGCGTTTCTTTTGTTCGTAAAGAAACTTTTTGTAATCCATCGCTTTTACCACCGGTGGTTTAGCATCTGGAGATATTTCTACCAAATCCAAACCTAAATCTTCGGCTATGGTTAATGCTTCTTTGGTTGGATAAACGCCCATTTCTACATTATCACCTACAAGGCGAACTTCTTCTGCCCTGATTTTTTGGTTAATCCGGTGTTGATCCTCTTTAACTGCTCTAAGCGGTCTTTTCGATTTTTTTCTACGTATTGCTATGGCTGATCTATTTTTGGTTAAACTTCAAACGTCTTCAACGTTTTTTTGATTTCGTTATTTATAATTGCGGCAAAGTCTTCTACTGGCATAGTGCCAATATCGCCTTCCCCTCTCTTTCGTACAGAAACCGTACCATCCTGTTCTTCCTGTTCCCCTATAATCAACATATATGGGAATTTGTTCATTTCGGCTTCCCTAATTTTCTTCCCAATGGTTTCATTTCGGTTATCTGCCAAAGCGCGAATTTCGTTATTTTCCAGCAAAGTTAAAACTTTTTGGGCGTATTTTTCATATTTCTCACTGATTGAGAGCACCATAGCCTGCTCGGGCATCAACCACAATGGAAAGTTACCTGCTGTATGTTCCAGTAATATGGCGATAAAACGTTCCATACTACCAAATGGCGCACGGTGAATCATTACCGGGCGGTGTGTCTCATTGTCACTTCCTTTGTAAGTGAGTTCAAAACGTTCTGGCAGGTTGTAGTCTACCTGAATGGTGCCAAGTTGCCAGCTTCTGCCAAGTGCATCCTTCACCATAAAATCTAACTTTGGTCCGTAAAACGCGGCTTCCCCGGTTTCAACAACATAATTAAGACCTTTTTCCTTAGCTGCATTAATAATGGCAGTTTCGGCTTTTTCCCAAACATTGTCAGATCCTATATACTTTTCTTTATTCTCCGGATCTCTTAAGGAAACCTGGGCGGTGAAATTTTCAAAACCTAAAGAATCGAATACATATAAGGTAAGGTCTATTACTTTTTTGAATTCTTCATCTAATTGATCTGGAGTACAGAATATATGAGCATCATCCTGGGTGAAACCTCTAACACGGGTTAATCCGTGTAATTCCCCACTTTGTTCGTAGCGATAAACAGTACCAAATTCAGCAAAACGTTTTGGAAGATCACGGTAACTCCAGGAGCTAGCGTTAT
>NZ_CAXAVR010000214.1:0-1652 GCF_963972535.1 uncultured Salegentibacter sp. | reverse complement strand
ATTGATAAACATTCCGCCGCCGGAATGCCCGCCACCACTAACCGATTGCATTTTGAAACCGTCTATGGTAGTCCAGGAATTCTCATACCCAAACCAACGCCAGCTCGAAGAAGCGTTAATAGGATCCATAATTTCTTCTTTTAAAACCGTGGGAAGTGGTTTTCTAAAAACATTGAGTAAAGAATAGGCGAGCACATTTACCCGAACATCGTTGTATTTAAAATGCGTTCCGGGTTCGTTGAGTTTCCGGTTTCGCCAATCGTCTATTCCTGTATCTTGAGAAGGCCTGTCTGCCCAATCATAAGAACCCCAAAGTTCCCCGCGCCAATCTGAATTTTGTTCCAATAAATGTTTCCAGGTGATTTTTGAGTTATGTTCGCCTTCAAAAGTATCGTTCCAAACATAATTGATTACCGGGTCCTCAACATCAATGATCAGGTTTTGATCTAATGCGAGCAGGGCCGTGGTAGAGAGAAAACTTTTGGTAACGCTAAAAGTCATATCTACACGTTTAGTATCTCCCCATTTTGCCACTAAGTAGCCGTCTTTTAAAATTATTCCCGCCGGGCCACCACGTCTTTTTGTAGGGCCTAAGATTTCGTGATAAGGTTCGTGTTGAAAGCCTTTTAATATTGCCTGGCGTAAATCTTTGGATTCTGAATATTCATTTGCTTCAGCAAATTGAATAGCTTCTGAAAAATCTAAATTGAACGATTTTGGATCTTTTTCTTCCCAGGTTCCGGCTTCAGGAAAATAAATATCCTGTGCTGAAATATTCAACACAAAAAGGTTTATCAATAAAAAACTGAAAATTGATTTGGTATAGATTTTCATATTAATTTAATGTTTCATTTTCTTGAATGCATAATAATTACAAACCTCCAAGGTTTTCAAAACCTTGGAGGAGAGTGGTTAATTTGCTTCATTTTCTTCAATTTCTTCCTCATCCATAGCCGATTGCATCTTAGGGTCAATTTGTTTACTGGCTTTAGCCCCCAGTTTTTTGAGTTTTTCTACACGGCGCAGCAAATTTCCTTTTCCGGTTAGTTTTTTCATCGCGCCTTCATAGGAATTTTGGACTGTTCCCAATTGCCTGCCGATTTTTGTGAGCTCTTCGGTTAGAGCAGTAAAAGAATCATATAAAGCGCCGGCCTGGGTTGCGATGACAATGGCGTTTTGCTTTTGTTTTTCGTTCTGCCACATACTATCTATGGTCTTTAGTACAGCGAGCAGGGTAGTAGGTGTAACAATAATAATATTCTTATCAAAAGCTTCAGAATACAGTCCTGGATATTCGTTGGAAGCAACAGCAAATGCGGCTTCAATGGGAATGAAAAGCAAAACGAAGTCGGGACTTTCCATCTCGTATAAGTGGTGGTAATTTTTATTACCCAGTTCACTTACCCGGTTTCGAATAGCGGTAAGATGATTTTTTAGATGTTGTTTTCTATCATGCTCATCTGTTTCATTGCTGTAGCGTTCGTACGCGTTTAGCGAGACTTTAGAATCTACGATCATTTTTTTATCGCCGGGGAGATTAATTACTACATCTGGCAAAACCCGTTTCCCGTCTGCATTGGTAAAACTTTGTTGAACCGAATATTCGCTGCCTTTTTGTAGTCCGCTGCGTTCCAAAACCCGCTCCAGGATCA
>NZ_CAXAVR010000213.1:0-1674 GCF_963972535.1 uncultured Salegentibacter sp. | reverse complement strand
TTCGGTAACCCGAGCTTTCTTTAAATTATTATGAAGTATTGTATTACCGTCCATTAGGAGTAGCGGTGAATTATCAATAGCTTCCTGAAACCAGGAAAATCGCCTTAATATTGCCGCTGAAATTTGCAGAATATATACGGCTGCCAAACCTATAATTCCCTGTATTAAACTCACCGATTTTGAGAGGATTGTAGTTGCCAGAATAGAACCCACTGCTACCGTCATCGCAAAATCAAAGCTGGACATTTTAGAGAAGCTGCGTTTTCCGGCAATTCTTGTAAAAATTATAATAGCCAGGTAAATCCCGGCGGCAGTGAGAAAAATTGCCAGAATAGATGTCCAGGAAGCTTCAAACCATTTTTCCATAATAAGTTTTTAGTAATTTAACTGATTTTCAGCTTATCCCCCAATAATTTCACCACCATTTACGTGAATAATTTGTCCGGTGATATAACTGCTATCCTCACTGGCCAGAAATACATAGGCCGGAGCCACTTCACTGGGTTGGCCTGCCCTTCCCATTGGAGTATCCTGGCCAAACTCGGTTACATCATCAAAAGTAGCTGGAATCAACGGTGTCCAGATGGGACCGGGCGCAACACCGTTAACCCTAATTTTCTTAGTTGCAAGCATTTTAGATAATGAACGCGTAAAACTTACAATTGCGCCTTTTGTGCTGCTATAATCCAGTAAATGTTCACTGCCACGATAAGCTGTAACAGACGTGGTATTTATCACTACATCACCTTCCTGAAGTTGGTGTAGCGCTTCTTTTACGATATAGAAATAAGGATAAATGTTGGTTTCAAAAGTTTTATGAATTTGCTCTGTGCTTATATCATCTATATTTTCTTTGGGAAACTGAATCGCGGCATTATTCACCAGGATATTTAATTTACCTAATTCTTTAGAAGTTTCTTGCAAAGCCTTTTTACAGAAGTCTTCTTTCTTTAAATCCCCTTCAATAATGAGGCATTTTTTTCCTTCTTTTTCTACTAACTTTTTGGTCTCCAGGGCATCTTCATTTTCCTCTAAATAGATAATCGCGATGTTTGCCCCTTCACAAGCAAAGTGAACGGCAACGCTTCGTCCAATTCCGCTATCGCCACCGGTTATTAACGCGTTTTTACCTTCTAATTTACCCGAACCTTTATAGTTTTTTCTAATAATTTCCGATTCCGGATTCAATTTGTATTCTTTTCCGGGTTGCTCCTGCTGCTGGTCAGGAAATTTTTCTGGTTTATTCATATTGATTGGTTTTAGGCTAAATATTTTATAATTAATGCTTTGGCAATTTCGAAATCGGGCGAAGTATAAAGTTAAGAAGCATTGCCTACAATAAAATGTTAAGGATTTATAAGTCTTTCTAAAGAGGTCTTTTAAAAACCTAATAAGGTTAAAAAAACATTCATTTGTGTTAATTGAATACCTTTGTCGAATGAATTTATTAAAGATTGGACATCGGGGCGCCAAAGGTCATTTAGCCGAAAATACGCTGGAGAGTATTCAAAAAGCCCTTGATTTTGGAGTTGATGCCATAGAGATTGATGCACATAGATGTAAAACCGGCGAATTAGTGATAATTCACGATTTTACTTTAGACCGAACTACCAATGGGAGTGGAGAAATCGCAAAAAAATCTTTAGCAGAATTGCAAGCCCTTAAAATTGAAAA
>NZ_CAXAVR010000212.1:0-1694 GCF_963972535.1 uncultured Salegentibacter sp. | reverse complement strand
TTTTCTCCCTGGAAATAAGTGGCCTGCATTCCGCGGAAAATATATCCGAAATCGAAAATAATAAGAATAATAACAGCGATTAGAAGTACAAAAATTACGGTTCCGGAAATTTTTAAAAATCTAATCATACAGCTGAAAGTTTAGAACATTGAGATTTGCGAAGTATTATTTTCGTGGTTTAAAAGCCATTGTTTTCTATGTAAGCCGCCGGCGTAACCGGTTAAAGATCCATTACTGCCAATTACACGATGACATGGAATTACCACCCAAAGCGGATTTTTCCCGTTTGCCGACGCAACTGCCCGTATGGCTTTTTCATCACCTAATTTTCGGGAAAGTTCCAGGTAACTGCAGGTTTTTCCAAACGGAATTTCACTTAAAGCTTTCCATACTTTTTGCTGAAAATCGGTACCCTTAGGGTTAAGTCTTAAATTGAATTCCTCTAAATTTCCTTTAAAATATTTATTTAATTGTTCTGCAGCCGACTGAAGAAAATCGGGGATTTCTTTTGAAGACGGTATTTCTTCATCCAAAATCTGAATTGCCGAAATCCCGGCTTCGTCGCCCCTAATTTTGGCTGTCCCGAGGGGTGTTTTCAGAAATATCTGGTTTTGGTGACTCCTCATTTTCTTCATTATCTTTTCTTTGAATTAACCCAAGGCGTTTTGCGCGTTTTTCCCAGTTCTGGCGGGCCAGCATCTGCATATCTTCAATACTGTCGCTCTCGTCCATAATTTCAAGGCCCAGCAAGGTTTCTATTATGTCTTCCATAGTTACTAAACCTACGGTATTTCCGTATTCGTCTACAATCATGGAAATATGCCCTCTTTTCTTAACAAAATTCTCAAAAAGCTCTGGAATTGGAGTGTCTTCAGAACTCATAAAAATTTCCCTTTTTAGCTTGCTTAGCGGTTCAGGGCCTTTGTCGTCTATCATTTCCTCCAACACATCATCTTTCAAAATAAAACCGGTAACATTATTAGTTTTATTCTTATAAACGGGAATTCGGGAGAATTTAAGGTTTTTATGGGTTCGGTGAAATTCTTCAATACTGGTATCTTCATCTTCAATAATGGCAACGGAATAAGGCGTCATTACATCTTTTGCTTTAACCGATCTAAACACGAGAAGGTTTTTTATAACCGTGGTTTCACTTTCATCAAAAACGCCTTCTTCTTCGGCAGCATCTGTAATTGCTGCGAATTCTTCTCTGTTCATAGAAGAAACGTGGGCCGATTTTCCTATTAATTTAGTAGTAAGCATCATAAGCCAAAGTATACCGGTATACTTCAGCGGGAAAATCATTATTTTAAGGGTTTTTGCAGTAAAATTTCCCAGGGCCTGCCAGTAGGTGGCACCTATGGTCTTTGGAATAATTTCGGAAAGAACTAAAATAGCCAGCGTCATAATCGCCGAAACAATTCCCACAGCATTCCCTCCATCTCCGTAAATTTTTTCGGCCTGAACACCTACTAAAATAGCTCCAACTGTATGCGCAATGGTATTTACGGTTAAAATGGCTATTAGCGGTTTGTCTATATCCTGTTTAAAGTTTGCAAGTGTTGTGGCGTATGCTTTCCCCTCCTTGTTTTTTATTTTGATGTAGGAAGGAGTTACACTCAATAAAGCTGCTTCCAAAATAGAACACATAAAAGAAAAGAAAATGGAAAGAGTAGCATATAAAATGAGTAATC
>NZ_CAXAVR010000211.1:0-1698 GCF_963972535.1 uncultured Salegentibacter sp. | reverse complement strand
GTTTTAAGGGAACAGGGAAATATCCCGGGTTATAATTTTGCATTTATAGACGATCATTTTGATTATCACACCGCGACTGACACCCCCAAAAACTTAGATAAAAAAACCTTAGCACATCAAGGCAGTTATTTAATGCCTCTACTCGATTATTTTAAAGATGCAGATTTAAGCGAAGTAAATGCGGAAAAAGAAGTATTGTTTTTTAATATTCCGGGCGGGGAAATAATCAGTTATCCGTTTTCCTGGATATTCCCAATGCTTATTCTCGCTTTTGTTTTGTTTTTTATCATCCTGGGCTATGGATTTTCCAAGGATCATCTTCAGCTAAAAGAAATTTCAAAGAGTATTATTCCGTATATGGTGAGCCTGGCCTTTTCTGGCTTACTGGTTTTTCTACTTTGGAAATTCCTACTTTACAGCTATGCGGAATATTCAGAAATGGAACACGGCTTTACCTATAACGGCTATTATTATATCGCTGCTTTTGTTTCATTAAGCTTACTCATTTCGTTTTTCACCTACTTCCGATTTAGACATATAGAAAACAAGGCTAATCTATTCGTTGTTCCGCTATTTTTCTGGTTATTGCTTTGTGCTTTGCTCGCTTTCTTTCTAAAAGGCGCGGCTTATTTTATCATACCAGGTTTTTTTGGCTTACTGCAGCTATTTATTATGATGCGCCAGGAATCGCCAAATTCCTTATTAATGGCATTCTTAAGCCTTCCGGCGATCTTTATTTTGGTGCCATTTATAAAAATGTTTCCGGTAGCTTTAGGTTTGAAAATATTGTTTGTTTCAGCTATACTCACAGTTCTATTATTTCAACTGCTGTTACCTGTTTTCGCTTACTTTAAAAGCAATAAGAAGATTGCGGTTTTATTCTTTTTAGTTTTCAATATTCTTTTAATAATCGCACATTTTAAAGCCGATTTCACCAAAGAACATCCCAAACCAAATTCACTGGTCTACCTTTTTGATGCCGATAAAAATACTACCAACTGGTATTCTTACGATAAGATGTCAGACGAATGGACTGAAGCATATTTTGGAGAAGAGCCATTAATTGCTCCTTCAGAAAATAAAACCTTTAGCAGCAAATACGGCTCAAATTTTACCTGGCGTGCCGAAGCTCCAAAAATTGATCTACAATCGCCCGGCGTAATTTGGAAAAAAACCGATTCTACCTCAGCTTTTAATTCCTATTCCCTGAAAATTGCTCCCAACCGACAAGCGGATAGAATAGAACTTTTTACTGATAGAACCGTAGATTTTGAAAGCTTTAAAGTTAACGGACTTGAAGCTGATTCCGTCGCGCTGGGAAGTAACGATTTTCATATTCACACCCGTAGATGGCACGACCGGATATTGACTTATCATATTTCCGGAAGAGATACTCTAAGATTGGAATTCAGTTTAAGAAGCGATGAAAAACCGGAATTTACGCTTTACGAGTCCAGTTATGATTTGCTGGAAAATCAAGATTTAAATGTAAAGCCAAGAGCAGAAACTATGATTCCACGGCCTTTTGTACTAAATGATGCTGTAATTTTTAAGAAAACCATAAGCCCCGAGTAGGCTTTGGTTTTGTAGCTTTGAGGTTATTACTCGTCATCCTGAATTTATTTCAGGATCTAACTTGATAAGAAATGCTCTCATATTAGAAGCTGAAACAAGTTCAGCTTGACGAATACACAAATA
>NZ_CAXAVR010000210.1:0-1726 GCF_963972535.1 uncultured Salegentibacter sp. | reverse complement strand
TTATCAAATCTATAGATAGATACGAGGGAGCTGGATTTAACGGATGTTAAGGTTTATAAAAATAGCACCCAAACTATGTTAATATGAAAAAAATAGTGGTTTTAACCGGTGCCGGGGTGAGTGCCGAAAGTGGAATTAAAACGTTCCGGGATGCCGATGGCCTTTGGGAAGGCCACGATGTTATGGAAATTGCATCGCCTATTGGTTGGGAAAAAGATCAAAAAAGGGTTTTAGAGTTTTATAATCAACGTCGCCGGCAATTATTAACGGTAGACCCTAATGCTGCGCATACTGCACTGGCTGAACTTGAAAAAGAATTTGACGTAGAAATAATTACTCAAAACATAGACGATCTTCACGAAAGGGCCGGCAGTACAAAAGTTACCCATTTGCACGGCGAGCTATTGAAAGCCAGAAGCACTTTTAATGAAAATCTTGTACTAGATTGGAAACAGGATATTAACCCCGGAGATTTCTGCGAATTTAAATATCAGCTTAGGCCCCACGTTGTTTGGTTTGGAGAAGCGGTGCCTATGTTTGAGAAAGCTATGGAAATTGTAGCTGAAGCCGAAATACTTATGATTATAGGAACCTCAATGCAGGTCTACCCGGCAGCAGGCCTGGTAGATTTTGCGCCCGAAGGAATTCCCATTTATTTTATAGACCCGAAACCTAATATTCAGGAAAAAGGGAATCTTCATATTATTGCAGAAAAAGCTTCCATTGGCGTTCCTCAGCTGGTAAAGGAATTAAAGAATTCAGCATAAAATTTCCTACTATTCATAGAAAAAGAAATGCTACAGCGGTTTTAAAGATTATTTGGAAGCAGTATATTTACGGCTTTTAATTTCTAAATCAAATACATGACACCGCTAACCGCCATTTCTCCAATAGATGGAAGATATCATTCCAAAACCAAACAGCTCTCGCAGTATTTTAGCGAAGAAGCCTTAATAAAATATCGTGTAAAGGTTGAAGTTGAATATTTTATTGCGCTTTGCGAATTACCGCTACCCCAGCTTAAAGATGTAGATCATTCGGTTTTTAGTGATTTGCGCGCCATTTATGAAAACTTCACTACGATTGATGCTCAGGCAGTAAAAGAGATTGAAAAAACTACCAATCACGATGTTAAGGCGGTAGAATATCTTATAAAAAACAAGTTTGATGAATTAGGCCTGGAAGCTTATAAAGAATTTATTCATTTTGGATTAACTTCACAGGACATCAATAATACAGCGGTTCCATTAAGTTTAAAAGATGCAATTGAAGCCGAGTATATTCCTGAAATAGAACAAATAATTTCTAAACTCACGCAGCTTTCCCAGGATTGGGCAAATGTCCCTTTATTGGCAAGAACTCACGGGCAACCGGCTTCCCCTACTCGTTTAGGTAAAGAAATAGAAGTTTTTATCACGCGTTTAGAAGCTCAATTAGATCTTTTAAATAAAGTTCCACACGCCGCCAAATTTGGCGGAGCCACTGGTAACTTTAACGCTCATAAAGTGGCTTACCCAAATACCGACTGGAAAGAATTTGGAACTAATTTTGTCCAGGAAAAATTAGGGTTACACCATTCTTTCCCAACCACACAAATTGAGCATTACGACCATATGGCTGGGCTGTTTGATGGCTTAAAAAGAATAAACACCATTTTAATAGATTTAGATCGCGATATCTGGACCTATGTTTCTATGGATTATTTTAAGCAGAAAATTAAAAAAGG
>NZ_CAXAVR010000209.1:0-1739 GCF_963972535.1 uncultured Salegentibacter sp. | reverse complement strand
AATATCGGAGTAAGCTCCTGAAATAAATTCAGGATGACGATTCTACAAACTTCTCATATTTCAAAAAGAGAATAATCTATGAATGCAATAAAAGAAAAACTTTATATAGCCTGTGAAGCTTATGTGGACGAACGTATAAAGCGTATTGAAGCTGCTATGGCCGGACTTGAAAGTGATCTGGAAAACGAAACCAAAAGCAGTGCGGGCGATAAATATGAAACCGGCCGGGAAATGATAAACCTGGAAATAAATAAACTAGCCGAACAGCTACAGCAATTTAAAAATCTAAGAAATACGCTTAATGTTGCTAAAAGCCGAACTAACAATGGTTCCGCTCAATTAGGAACTGCGGTAAAGACCAATATGGCTAATTATTTTATCGCGATCCCGGCAGATCGTATTATTGTAGATGGCGAAGAGTATTTTGCCATTGGCGCCAATTCCCCAATCGCGCAATTATTGCTTCATAAAAAAGCCGGTGAAGAAATTACATTTAATGGAAAATCAGCTGAAATTTTGGAAGTCTTTTAAATTAAAATGATTAGGCACGAATTCACGAATATTCTATAAAATAGCTCCCCTACTTTCAAAGGATGGAATGAATTCAGCGCAGCTGAAGAACGGGGTGGTTGGACAACCGATAAAATAACAACTGAAAAACTTTTTGATATCAAACCCCTTCGGCCTACGGCCACCTCCCCTTGAAAAAATGGGAGGAGCTTTAATATTTTTTCCCGAGCAAATATCTATAAATACTGTGCCAAGGAAGAAGGTACGACTGAAGCAATCTGCACAACTGAAACAGTCATTCCAAAGATTACCGCGCTCCTGAGTGGCTCGTTTGACGCTAAGATTGAAGAAAAAAACTTCGGAAAAGAGACTAAAACAATTCGTGTATTTGTGGCAAAGCTTAAACTACTTCAACCTTGATTTAATTAATTTTTCGGAAACTTTGAGACTTATCTTTTTCCCTTCTTTTAAAGCTTTCGAATGATTAAAATAAATGATTTTCCCGTTTAAATCGGCTTCAATTAAACAGGTGTCGCCTTTAAACCAGGATTTTTTTACTTCGGCTTTAATTCCTGCTTTTTGGGTAAGTTTAATTTCTTCGGGGTAAAGAATTACTTTTTTTCGGCTGCTTTCATCTTCAGTCAGCTCCTTTAGCATTATCTCATTTACATCACCAAAAAGGGAAGCCACATATTTATTAGGCGGATTTTGATATAATTCTGCCGGAGAATTTTCAGCGTAAATTTTTGCGTTTTTTAAAACAATGGTTTTATCGGCAAAAGAAAGTGCATCGGTACTATCGTGGGTGGCAACAATGCAGGCGATATTGTTTTCCTTTAAATAATCAAAAAGTCTGCGGCGTAAATTATTTTTTCTAAAATGATCTATATGGCTAAAAGGTTCGTCCAGTAAAAGCAATTCGGGTTCATTGGCCAGTGCTCTTGCCAGAGCTACGCGCTGTTGTTGCCCACCGCTTAAGAGTTTCGCTTTTTTATTGGCTAGCTCGGTCATTTCAACAACTTCCAGTAACTCTTTAATACGTTTTTTCTTTTTTTGAGGATATTGGTTACTAAGATATTTCCCAATATTATCAGCAACACTTAAAGGAAGCATTAAATCGAAATCTTGCGCGAGATATTTTATAAACGGCTCGCCTGGCACAAGGTTAAAATTGGGGCCTAAAAGTTCTTTTTCTCCCCAAAAAATCTTGCCATCGGTATGCAGCAGGC
>NZ_CAXAVR010000208.1:0-1759 GCF_963972535.1 uncultured Salegentibacter sp. | reverse complement strand
GCGCGATAAAATCGTTTGGAGTTATTGCGGTTTCCCTAACTAAGCTTCTCATCGCCTCGCTGGTTCTTAATCGTCTATTTCTTCTAAGTGGATACATAATTTAGGCTTTAAGCCAATAGCTATAAGCAATTAGCTGTTGGCGTTTAATTTAATTTTTGAATTAAAGAGTTCAGCATTTTTTTGATTTCCTCTACTTGAAACATCAATGGTTTGCCTTGTGCCTCTGTTATAAAATTAAGGTCAATACTTAATAGAATTTGGTATTCTAATTCATTGGCTGAACCAAATGCAATGTAAAGAAATCTTGCAAAATCTTTGTCGCTTTTCCTTCCGCAACCTTCAGCAATATTTGTGGGAATTGAGCTGGAAGATCGTTTCATTTGACTAACCAAACTGTAAAGCTCTTGTTGAGGGTAATTGGCTACTATTTGATAAACATCAAGCGTGAGTTTATGACCTTTTTCCCAAACTGAATAATTTTTATAGTTTCTCATACTCCCCTGCTTAATGCTAAAAGCTTAAGGCTGATAGCTATTAAACCCAATCTTTCGGTTCTTCCAAAACTTTCAATATTTTCTCTTCTTCGCTGCCGGGTTCGGGATGATGATCGTAAACCCATTGCACATGCGGAGGTAAACTCATTAAAATACTTTCTATTCTTCCGTTGGTTTTTAAACCGAAAAGCGTGCCTTTATCGTGTACCAAATTGAATTCCACATACCGGCCACGTCTTATTTCCTGCCAATTCCGATTTGCTTCAGAATATGATAACTTTTTACGTTTTTCCACAATAGGTACATAAGCTTTCAGGAAATTATCCCCAACTTCGGTTACAAAATTATACCAGTCTTCAATACTTTTTTCTTCGGAGGCTTTTAAATAATCAAAGAACAATCCTCCAATTCCACGGGCTTCGTTTCGATGGGAATTCCAGAAGTATTCATCACATTTTTTCTTGTATTCCGGGTAAAACTCCGGGGAATGTTTATCACAGGCTTCTTTTGAAACCTTATGAAAATGTTCGGCATCTTCTTCAAAAAGATAATAGGGCGTAAGGTCCTGCCCGCCTCCAAACCACTGGTCTAAAACGTTTCCTTCTTTATCGTACATTTCAAAATAGCGCCAGTTGGCGTGAACTGTGGGCGCCATTGGATTTTTTGGATGGATCACCAAACTGAGTCCGCAGGCAAAAAAATCTACATCGCCAACTTTAAAATATTGTTGCATTGCAGGAGCTAAAGGGCCGTGTACTGCCGAAATATTTACGCCGCCTTTTTCAAAAACAGCACCGTTTTCTATAACCCGTGTTCTGCCGCCACCACCTTCTTTACGTTCCCAAAGATCCTGCTGAAATTTGGCTGAGCCATCTATTTCTTCCAGTTTTTCACAAATGCGATCCTGTAAATCTTCAATATATTTATAAAATTCCGCTCTCATTTTCAATCTTCAATATAAACCAGTTTATCTTTTGTTTTCCCTATTTCTTCTATTTTAGAAACCTTAATGGCCACTTTCATTTTTTCTTGAAACAGATGAATAATTTCTTCAACTGGAATTTCATTTCCTCTAAATAAAGTCTGCCCAAACCGGTTATTGTGTAGATCCATGGCTTTCGCCAGTTTTTGGTTTGGAGAAAGCTTTTCGTGTAAACCTGTAAAATAATCGCTCCAAATCCTGGCAGCTTCCACCGATCTGGAAATTTTGAAACATTTCTGGCAAATTAAATAATTCCACAGGGCGTGTCTAAAGGCATTTTCTT
>NZ_CAXAVR010000207.1:0-1784 GCF_963972535.1 uncultured Salegentibacter sp. | reverse complement strand
GGGTTTTCCATATCTAAAGCGCTAACTCTAAACATTTCACCAGCACCTTCGGCATCACTTCCGGTAATAATTGGAGTGTTTACATAATGAAAGTTATTTTGCTGAAAATAACTATGTACAGCAAAAGACAGTTTAGATCGCACACGCATAATGGCGCCAAAAGTATTTGTGCGCACACGTAAATGTGCCTGCTCTCTTAATTTCTCCAGGCTGTGTCGCTTGGGAGAAAGAATGGTAAGTTTTACTTCTTCGGGATTTGCATCGCCAAGAATTTTAAACTCTTTTACCTCAATCTCAACTCGTTGCTGATTTCCCTGGCTTTCAACCAAAGTTCCTTTTACAGAAACGGCAGCACCAACGGTGATTCTTTTAAGCTCGTCCTGGTCAAAATTCTCAAAATCTATTACACATTGCAGGTTGTTAATGGTAGAACCATCGTTTAAGGCAATAAAGCGATTGCTCCTAAAAGAACGAACCCAGCCGTTCACCTCAAATTCCTGTAGAAATTGATTGCTGTCTAATATTTCAGCAATTTTTGCTTGTATCATTTATGTTAGATTTAGAAAAAACAAATATAATTTATCCGTCTCAGCCTGCAAAGCAAGCCGGTTTTTATTAATCACTCAAGGAGGTTAATTCCCCAAGCGCTTTGTTGATTATCTTTCTGAATTTTTAGATTCCTCTTTTTCAATTTCGGCTTCGTCTTCTTCGGTTTCAATAATCTTCATTGCGGGTTCTTTCATAACTTCTTTGTTGGCAATATTTTTCTCTAAGGAAAGCAATAAAGAAGGAAGTAATAATAAATTAGCCAGCATTGCGAAAAGTAAGGTTGCTGAAACGAGACCACCAAGAGCTACAGTTCCCCCAAAACTACTAATCATGAATACCGAAAACCCGAAAAACAGCACAATAGAAGTATAAAACATACTAACTCCTGTTTCCCGTAGCGCCGCGTAAACCGAACGTTTAATTTTCCAATTATTAGCTTTTAGTTCCTGCCTGTATTTTGCTAAAAAGTGAATAGTATCATCTACCGAAATCCCGAAAGCTATACTAAACACCAGGATTGTAGAAGGTTTTATAGGAACACCTAAAAAGCCCATCATTCCTGCAGTTACCAGCAAAGGTAGGAGGTTAGGAACCAGGGAAACAATAATCATTCTAAACGATCTAAACATCCAGGCCATAAATATTGCAATTAATAAAATGGCCAGGGAAAGCGAAATAATAAGATTTTTTACCAGGTAATTGGTTCCTTTTTGGAAGATAAAAGCTTTACCCGTCATGGAAATTTCGTAACGTTCCTGGGGGAAAATTTTATTGATTTGGGGCCAGAGGTCTTCTTCCAGTTCTTCCATTTTATCGGTTCCCACATCTTTCATATAAGTGGTAATTCTCGCATACCTTCCCGTACTGTCTATATAAGAAGTGAGTAAATTTTCATTTGAAGAAAATCCTTTGGTGTACGGCATAATAAAGTTTTGTTCCTGCGAACTTGGTAATTGATAATATTGGGCATCGCCGTTATAAAACGCCTGTTTAGAATATTTTACCAGCCGGGTTATGGAAATTGGTTGGGAAAGTTCAGGAATATCAGCGAGATGATCTTCCAGTTCTTCCATGCGTTTAAGCGTAGCAGGTTTTAAAACACCATTTTTTCGTTTTGTATCTACAAGAATTTCTAATGGCATTACCCCGTCAAATTCTTCTTCAAAGAATTTAATATCCTGGAAGAATTCAGCTTCTTCGGGCATATCTTCTAATAAACTGCCTGAAATTTTTAT
>NZ_CAXAVR010000206.1:0-1802 GCF_963972535.1 uncultured Salegentibacter sp. | reverse complement strand
ATGACCTTTTGGCTGCCAGCCAAACGCTCTAGCCAGCTGAGCTAATCCCCCAATTGGAAGGCAAATGTAATAATTTTCTGTAAATTCCAACAAAGAACTTTTATTTATTATTGTTGATTAAAAAATGATTAGAAAAGCTAACCTAAACGATCTCAGGGAGATCAAGAAACTAACCGAAGCCTGTGCAAAAGCGCTTCAGCAGCAAAATATCTTTCAATGGAATGAACATTATCCTTCCCTGGAAAAGCTTAAAAACGATATTGAGAAGCAAGAATTATATGTTTTTGAGAAAGAGAATAGGATTATCGCCATTATAGTCCTTACTCCCAATATGGATGAAGTTTATCACAATATAAACTGGCTTAGCAAAACCGGCAATAATCTTTATGTTCACAGGCTGGCCACGCACCCCGAATTCTGGGGAAAAGGATACGCCAGGAAAATGATGGATTTTGCTGAAGAATTCGCTAAAAACAAGAATTTTACCTCTATAAGGTTAGATACCTTCAGTAAAAATATTCGCAATCAAAAATTCTACGAAGCCCGTGGATACACCAAACTTGGTGATGTCTATTTTCCGCATAAAAATGAACATCCTTTTCACTGCTACGAAAAACTTTTAGCAACTTCTTTAAACGAAAACTGAGAAGAACCTTTAAGAAATTAGTCTTGCGATGAGGCTTTACAATAAAGCATTTTATATTTGCTGCTGAAAATAACCGCTGTTGGAATCTTCTGTTAGTTTTAAAAATATAAACCGAATTGCCATTCCCGCAATTATCGCCGGGATTGCCGAGCCGTTAATCTCGCTTACAGATATTGCGGTAATTGGAAATGTAGAAAAAAACTCGGTTGAAGCGCTGGCTGCGGCAGGAATTGTAGGTTCATTTCTTTCAGCGATTATTTGGATTGTAGCTCAAACAAAAACCGCTATTTCTGCCATTGTTTCCCAGCATTTGGGCGCAAATCGAATCCACGCGGTAAAAACGCTTATTCCACAGGCTATATATTTCAATTTTGCTTTTAGCCTGGTGATCTATGCCACCACCGCCTTTTTCGCAGAATCAATCTTTAGCGCTTATAATGCCGAAGGTTTGATCTTACAATATTCTGAAGATTATTATCAAATCCGCGCGTTAGGATATCCATTAACTTTGGTGACTTTTGCTATTTTCGGAGTATTTCGCGGACTTCAGAACACACTTTGGGCAATGAAGTGTAGCCTTGCCGGTGCCGCGGTGAATGTAGGATTAGATTTTCTACTGGTTTACGGAATTGACGGGCTTATTCCTGCAATGCATCTTAAAGGCGCTGCTTATGCCAGTCTTGCTGCACAAGGGACAATGCTGGTGATGGCTCTATGGTTTTTCTTTAATAAAACACCTTTTCATTTAAAGCTGAGTCTGAATATAAATCCGCGTTTAAAAGGACTTTTACTTATGGCCGCCAACCTTTTTGTGAGAACGGCAGCCTTAAATTTTGCTATTTACCTGGCCAATGCCTACGCCACAGATTACGGGAAAAACTATATCGCCGCCCAAAGTATTTTAATGAACATCTGGCTTTTCTTTAGCTTTTTTATAGATGGTTATGCCAATGCCGGAAACGCTATTGGCGGGAAATTACTCGGCGCAAGGGATTACAGAAATTTATGGGAACTCAGTAAAAAAATAAGTAAATACGCAGTATTGATCGCCTTTATGTTAATGGCAATCTGCGGACTGTTTTACAACCAAATTGGGTTAGTTTTTAATAAAGATATGGCCGTGCTGGCCATATTCTCATCGGTTTTTTGGATCGTA
>NZ_CAXAVR010000205.1:0-1803 GCF_963972535.1 uncultured Salegentibacter sp. | reverse complement strand
GCAATTGCGGTAAAAGATTAATAATTGCTAAAAAGATAAGCTTCACGCTCAAAATAATTGGAATAATAGCCTTCAAAAGATTTTTGATCTTTTCCAAAATGCTCCATTTTATATAAACCGGCAAAAACGAAAATATTAAAATCGTAGTGATAGATTTTATCCATTTCCCGGAAGAAGCCAGAGCCTTTTTTGAATTCTTTCAAGGGTTTATTTGCATAGGCGTTTAGTACATTAAAATCGTGATACTGGAACACGTGAATTAATTCGTGGGCAACCGTATTATAATTAAATCCGCCGGCTTCAGGATTGAGTAATATTGCCGTACTTATGGCTCTGCCAAGGTAATAATCGTTATTATCCTCATAGCCAAAAGTATTATTGCCTGAGAAGACAAATTCTCCAACTCTTAGACTTAATTCAGCTTCAAATTTATTTTGAACCGCGGTATAAGCAGTGAGAAGAAAAGAAACCGGTTGGATCCTGTATTTTAGCTGAAAACGATCTTTGGTGTGAAATTCAATTCGGTTAAATCCAATATTCAGGTTCCATTGTTCCCAGAAATTTCTATTAGAAGCGGCATTTTCTATTATGGAGGTTCCCGCCGAATTCATAAATTTTGCCGGCCAGCCATAAGTAAGGTTTTTCTGGTTAGAAATTCTTCCGGCAATAACTTTACTTTCATAAACTAGGTAGCCGCCAAGTGCACCCTGTGCCATTCCTTTAACCAGTACTTTGCCGAACTTTTCCTGCGGTTCTTTATTAATTACAGCACCAATTCCACTAAAAACCGTACCTATTCCTATATTAAAAATAGCCGCTTCAGTTTGGTTGCTCTGTGACCGTACCAGGGAGGTTGAGATCAAGAAAACAGTAATTAAAAATAGAAGAAAGCGGAATGAAAATTTCAATTAAATAAATTAGATTTTAGAAAGCCTGCATTAATAAACGGGCACTGGCGGGATTTGTAGCCAGGGGAATATCGTGTACATCGCACAAACGCATTAACATAAAAATATCGGGTTCGTGCGGATGCTTGTCCAGCGGGTCTCTAAAGAAGATTACCATATCTACTTTACCTTCGGCAATACGGGAGGCTATTTGCGCATCTCCACCTAAGGGGCCTGATAGTAGTTTTTCAACCTCAAAACCGGCAGATTCCGTTTTTGCGCCCGTAGTTCCCGTAGCAATTAAGGTAATATTTTTGGCCTGAAGGGCTTCTCTATGGTTATTTAAAAACTGAACCATCTCAGCCTTTTTCCCGTTGTGGGCAATGATTGCAACTGTTTTCATAAATTAGACAGATAAAATATCAGAAATGCGAAGTAATTCTTTATTAATTGTAGGTTTTGATTTTAATGCATTTACCAGTTCTATAGATTTTATTTCATTATTCATCATTCCAACCATAATATCCTGCTGACCGTCCAGGGCAAGTTCTACTGCTTTCACGCATAATCTACTGGCCAAAACACGATCAAAACAAGTTGGGCTTCCACCTCGTTGAATATGCCCTAAAACGGTTACTTTTGCATCGTAATAAGGTAAATTGTCTTTTACGTAAGCTGCCAGCTCAAATACGTTTTTACCAATTTTGTCACCTTCAGAAACAATAACTATACTTGATGTTTTTCCAGATCTACGGCTGCGCTCCAGGGAGTTTAGCAAACGATCTAAACCAAGATCTTCTTCGGGAATTAAAATTTCTTCTGCTCCTGCGCCAATTCCACTGTTTAGCGCAATAAATCCCGCGTCTCTACCCATTACTTCTACAAAGAATAATCTATTATGGGAACTGGCAGTATC
>NZ_CAXAVR010000204.1:0-1839 GCF_963972535.1 uncultured Salegentibacter sp. | reverse complement strand
CCTACACAGCACCAAAAACTCGTTTCCGGCTGGGAGTAAACCCGGTAATGGCCGGGACGCATTGGAGTAAAATATACAAAGCCTCCCTTTTCTGGATGCTGGGAAGAAAGAATATGATTATATAATGCCTCCTCATAATAATCTATATATTTTTCATTTGGGTTAGTGAGGAACAATTTCTCGCTCAACCTTAACATATTATAGGTGTTGCAAGTCTCAGGTCCCTGTTCGCTGGATATCATTTCAGAAAAATCTGTAGTAGGATGAAAATGCTCCCTAACACTATTTCCTCCAATGGCTACCGAGCGTTTATTGACCACGTTATCCCAAAAATAAGTTGCAGCACTATGAAAATCTTTATTGTTATCTAAAGAAGCAATTGTTTCAAAACCGATTATTTTAGGAATCTGCGTATTGGCGTGCATCCCATTTAGAATATCATTATTCGAGGCTAATGGTTTTAGCAGTTTTTGGTGTGAAAATTTATAGGCCAACTCCAGGTATTTTTCTTCACCGGTGATTTTGGCCACATCTGCAAAAATTTCATTTAAACCACCGTGTTCTGAAACCAATAATTCCTGAATTTGTTCTTCTGAAAGTCCGCTGGTGACCTGCAGCATCCAGTCAGAAAACCTGATCAACATATCCTTGGCCTTAGATTTTCCCGCAATTTGATAAGCATCCCGAAGTCCTGCGTAGGTTTTATGAATATTATATAATGGCACCCATTTACCGTTTAAGCTAAAACTTGCTGCATCAATATTACCGTTGGAAATTTCACGCCAAAGTTCTTTACTTCCGGGAACGCCACCAATATAGCCATTGCCGTTAGCTTGCTGAACTCTTTCTAATTCGTCTAAGCTATAATTCAGCAGAGAATCAGCTTTTTTACTTCCCGCTGAAGCCTGCATTTGCGCAAGTGCCGTAAGGTAATGTCCCCCAATATGACCATCTAAACCTGAATTTTCCCAATTGGTATAACTTTCTGCCTTTGGGTCTAAGCCCGCTTCACGTAAAAAAGGTGCTAAAAGTTTATCGGGGTTTAATTCTAAAATATACTCTAGGTCAACCAGCATCGCGTTGCGAAAAGGACCTTCTTCTAAGCTGACATCCTGAAGCTTAAAAGTTTCTAATTTGGTTTGCTGGCCAAACATGAATGTTGAGGCCAGGCAAACTAATAAGCTAAAAAGAGTTATTTTCAAATCAGCAAAGGAAAATTTCATTTTAAATTATTTAGACGATAATACTACTACAGAAAAAGGTGGCAGACTAACTTCTAACTTGCCTTTTCTCAATTTAAAATCTTTAAATTCAGCAATATTTATTTTATCCGGATTATCAAAAGTATTATGATCCTGGATTTTCCCTGATTTCAGGATTTCAGCTTCAATATTATTAACATCTAAACCTTCCAAATCTATTTCTACTTTATGTTCCGCACTGGCATCAATATTTACCAATGAAATATTGGTATTTCCGGTTTCATCTTTAGAAGCAGAAACAGAAATTGCAGGCAACGATTCGCCATTGTAGGTATATTCAGGAGAATCAAACTCAACGGGTAATAACTGCGCATCGTGGTGTACGGTGTACATTTTAAATACGTGGTAAGTTGGCGTAAGAATCATTTTTTCACCTTCGGTTAGCGCCACTGCCTGTAAAACATTTACAGTTTGCGCCAAATTGGCCATTTTAACCCTCCCACTATGATTATTAAAAATGTTTAAGGTTGTACCGGCAATCATAGCGTCTCTCATAGTATTTTGCTGATATAAAAATCCGGGATTAGTACCTTCTTCAACGTCGTACCAGCCGCCCCATTCATCTACTACAAGATCT
>NZ_CAXAVR010000203.1:0-1922 GCF_963972535.1 uncultured Salegentibacter sp. | reverse complement strand
TCTTTCCAAACTTCGTCCACCTTATCTGGCCCCACCACAAATAAGGCCGCCGATTGTTTTCCGCGTATGTCTCCGCCAGCATGCTGGGCGGCTTTTAAAACCGCAACAACTCTTTCAGCCAAAGGTAAGTTTGCATTTTCAACGAAAGCTTCTGCCATTGCGGGAACAACTTTATCATTCAGCATCATATTAGCCTGGACCGAAAAATTATCTCCATTAAGATGTTCGGCTTCAGCTACACATTTTTCCCCGGTATATGCAGCATTAGCGCCAGATTTTCCTAAAATGGCAAGCTGTCTAAAATCGCGACCTTCATCATTATTTATAAGACTTTCTACGGCTTCTTCAGGCGTATAACCTTCATCTAAAAGTTTGAGCCCCTGGGGACCAAATGCGGGATTTACAAAAGCTTGAGTAGCAACCACTCCAACCCCAGATTTCCCCCAGGCTACCAATGGACCCACCGAAAACCAGTGACTTTGAACGCCCACGGCCATTTCCCCGGTTTTTGCATCGCGAGCCACAATAGAATACGTGTGCGCGAAAGCGTCTCCGCTAATTTCAGAAGTTTGGGCTTTGGTATTTAAGGTTGAAATAAATATTAAAGCGAAAAAAAGTAAAAATTGCTTCATAATTCAGGTTTCTGATTAGAAGCTAAGATAACGAAACTCTGCTGAATAGCTTAAAAAGTATGATGCAGGCTAAGCTGAATTTGTCCTTTGCTAACCGTATTAGTAGTTTGTGTCATATACCCGGCCTGGAGTTTGAGATTGTCTTTTAGGGCATAACCCAGGGCAGAATAGAACCGGTTACGGTCAAATAATTCAACACTTCTACCATCACCAATTTCGCGTTCGCCATTAATGAAGATCTCGTTATATAAGGCAAGATAAACAGCATTTTTATTAAGGTTTGGCTGATTTAAAGGCACATTTAAAAACAAATTATAGCGGTAACGCGTTCTAAAATCCTGATTTTCTACCCAACGCTGTTCGTATCTAAAGCGGTGCGTGAGGTAAAATCTATTGCTCAACTTATGCGGAAGTAAAGCTTCCTGGTAAATCCTGTTTTCGCCCGAAGTTTCGTTAGCCTCACCAAACTCACCGGAGGTAATATTTCCATATCCCAGGGTGAATTTTATATCGGCATTTTTTGGAGAATAGGTGAGTCCGCCACGAATAAGCAATTGTTCTAAATCACCGCCAAGATCCCAGTTTCTATATTGAATATCTCCCTGAAGGCCCCATTCACTTTCACCAAAATTTGTATTCCAAAAATACATATACCAGGCGCCGGTTTTTTCTTCATCAACTTGGGCATTGACAGAAAAAGAAATGAATAAACTAAAAAGAACTGCGGAAAGGAGTGATTTTTTCATTTTTGCTTTTTCCGCAAATATAACATTCCGCCTGGAAAAAAACAGGTCTTTACTATTCTTTCACCTGGGTAACGAGAATATAATCTGGCCCTCCATCTACGGGGTAACCTTCAATTTTTGATCCTGAAATTGTAACTTCTTTCCCTATATATTCATCCAAACTTACTTTGTCACTCTTAAGTGCATAAAATTCATCTTCAGTATTTAAAGTATGAGTGCCATATTGGTAGGAAGTTATACCCTGGCTTTCTATAGTTCCTGTAAGTTGCATATGTTCTTCAGAATTTTGCCTGTCACAATTTGTACTTAAAAAAATGAGCCCTGTAACCATGCTTAAAATAATAGCTTTCATAAAGATTGGGTTTAAAAATAAGTTTGATTAAAATTAATAAAAGCAAAGTAACCAGCTGAAGTTTTAAATTATAATATGATGAATTTCTGAAAACATTATTATTTTTGTTCCGCTTACGAGGCCTCATAGTTCAACGGATAGAATAAGAGTTTCCTAAACTTTAGATCCAGGTTCGATTCCTGGTGAGGCTAC
>NZ_CAXAVR010000202.1:0-2067 GCF_963972535.1 uncultured Salegentibacter sp. | reverse complement strand
AATGGTAGAAATCAAAAAAATTCTATCTTTAGCCCGTAAGTAGGTAAGCTATGTCCCAACGGCCACTTGTACATTTTGAAATCTCTGAGCGTAAGGTATTACTACGTTTGTTAGATTCGCTTTGTATTTTAACCTGTCTCAGCCTGATAGGAATTATCTTTGAATTCGATTATTTTAGAATAGATTCACAAAACTGGTATTGGACCCTCGTTTTACTCCTTTATTTTAATCTTTTTGCCAGCATTTTTGAACTCTACGATCTTCAAAAAGCGTCAAATTTTGATAGCGTATTGCAGAACTCATTGTTAAGCTCTGGAGCAACGGTTTTGTTCTATATCCTTACGCCTTTTTTAACGCCAAGTTTGCCTGAAAATCGCTTGCAAATTCTCTTTTTCTTTCTCGCAATTTTGATTCCGCTGTTACTATGGCGACTGGTTTATATTACTTTAATTTCTTCTCCAAGGTTTTATAAGCGGGTACTGGTGGTAGGCAATTCTTTTGATATAAACCTTATTAGCTCCGATCTTCAAAAATCTGATCCGAATTACGTGGTGGTGGGTTATATTAAAACCGAAGACCGGATTTCTTCAGAAATAGATGAAGATAAGCTGATTAGGTTTGAGGTGGAAGACCTTACAGAAGCTATTAAAGAGCATCATATAAACGAAATTGTGGTGGCCAGTGGCTACAAAGAAGGTTTGATGCTGCCATTGTATAACCAGTTAAGTGTTTTGCTGAAGGCGGGTTTTCCTATTAAAGATTATACACAGGTTTACGAAGAAATTACCCAGCGCATTCCCGTGCAGCACGTAGATAAAGATTTTTACCGATATTTTCCTTTTAGCCGAAGTAATCAGAATAAATTTTATCAATTTTTCTTTAGAATATTCGATATTATTATCGCGATAATAGGGCTAACTTTTTTGATACTAATGCTGCCAATTATTTTAATAGCTAACTTTCTGGGAAACCGTGGATCCCTTTTTTATAGGCAGGAAAGGATTGGTAAATATGGAGAAGTTTTCAGGATTTTGAAGTTAAGAACTATGGTAAAGGATGCTGAACCTAACGGACCTCAATACGCCCAAAAGAACGATTTACGCACTACTCGCTTTGGAAAGTTTTTAAGAAGGTCTCGTCTAGATGAAATCCCGCAGTTTTATAATGTATTAAAAGGTGAAATGAGCCTGATTGGGCCTAGACCGGAAAGGCCGGTTTTTGTGAATGAATTATCTAAAGTAATCCCTTTTTACGAAACGCGACACGTGGTAAAACCGGGTTTAACCGGTTGGGCGCAGGTAAAAGCAGATTATGGGAATTGCCATACCGATAGCCTGGTAAAGCTTCAGTATGATCTCTATTACATAAAACATCGCGGAATTTTTCTTGACCTGAATATTATCCTGAAAACCTTAAGCACGGTAATTTTTTTCCGGGGACAATAGTTCAGTTCTCAGTTGGCAGTGCGCAATAGCAGTAAGCATGAAAAGCTTTATGAAGGCCTGTTTCGTTTATACTTTACTATCGCAAAGAGAAAAATAAACAAAGCCAGGAATTGCGCTACTCTCGCTAAATAATCTCCATATTCTACGTAAAAAGTTTTTTCTGAATTAAGATGAATATCAGCCTTGATGCTGCCTTGTTCCTCATAACCCAGACTTTTTGTGATTTCTCCTTTTTGATTGATAAATGCTGAAATCCCAGTATTTGCACTTCGCACTACATCGCGACGGGTTTCTATGGCACGTAATTTAGCATAACTAAGATGCTGTTTGTGGCCTTGTGAGTTTCCCCACCAGGCATCGTTCGTAATAATGCTAAGAAAATCTGCGCCATTTTCTACATATCCTGTTACATATTCTCCATAAACGGATTCGTAGCAAATAATGGGGCCCGTAGCCGAATTATTATCCAAAGCGAAAACTTCCCGGTCTTCCTGTGTGGTCTTCATCGCTACGGTGCCACCGAGATCTATCATAACATCACCTAAAATAGGTTTCAGGATTTCCTGATAAGGAAAGTTCTCTACGCCAACTACGAGTTTAGATTTATGATAAAGCTGCGGAA
>NZ_CAXAVR010000201.1:0-2098 GCF_963972535.1 uncultured Salegentibacter sp. | reverse complement strand
CAGGTGCTGTAATTGTGAGTAATTTTGAGATCGCAAATCATTACGAAGAAAAAGGGATTGAAGTTCACCCCATGAATCATGGCGGAAGCTGGGATTTTGAATTCGGAAAAGTAAAATACGTAAATGCGATTCATACCAGCTCTTTTCCCGGTGGAAAATACGGCGGTCAACCTGGCGGATTCGTAATTGAAGGAGAACACAAAAATATTTATATTGCCGGCGATACTGCGCTTACTATGGATATGAAATTGATTCCGCAGCGCACTACTTTAGATCTTGCAATTTTGCCTATTGGCGATAATTTTACAATGGGTGTAGAAGATGCCATAGTAGCCAGTGATTTTGTAGAATGTGACAAAGTTTTGGGTTGCCATTATGATACTTTTGGTTATATTGAAATAGACCACGAAGAAGCAAAAAGAAAATTCTTTGATGAAGGTAAAGACCTTATGCTTCTTGAAATAGGAGAGAGTCTGGAACTTTAATTTCAACTTTTTTCGCAATAAAATTATATGCAGGCAGATTATAAAAAGTATATCTTAAAATTTAAGCGCCCCAGCGGAACTTCGCGGGGCGTTCTTACTACCAAAGAAACCTGGTTTTTAAAAATCACCGATGCTGATAAAGTTGGTTACGGTGAATGCGGTATTCTTAGAAGCCTAAGTGTAGACGATAGGCCAGATTACGAAGAAAAATTGCAGTGGGTTTGCAACAATATTAGTTTGGGCGAAACGATGCTTTGGGAAGAGTTAGAAGAATTCCCCAGCATTCAAATAGGAGTAGAAATGGCTTTTAGATCTTTAAAAGCTGAAAATCCATTTGAAATATTCCCTTCAGAATTTACAAAAAGAAAAGCTTCAATTCCTATTAACGGATTAATATGGATGGGGGAGAAATCATTTATGAAATCCCAGATTCAGGAGAAAATTGAAACGGGATTTGATTGTATTAAAATGAAAATTGGCGCGATAGATTTTGAAACCGAACTGGAGCTTTTAAAATATATTCGCTCTGAATTTTCTTCCGAAGAAATAGAATTACGCGTAGATGCAAATGGAGCTTTTAAACCTGAAGAAGCCCTGGAAAAACTGAAGCGTTTAAGTGAATTTCAACTACATAGCATAGAGCAACCTATAAAACAGGGACAGCTGAAGGAAATGGCAGGTTTATGCCTGGAAACTCCGCTGCCAATTGCTTTAGACGAAGAATTGATTGGCGTTTTTAATGTAACAAAGAAGAAAGAATTGTTACATACAATAAAGCCACAGTATATAATTTTAAAACCCAGTTTAATCGGTGGTTTTAAAGGCACACAAGAATGGATAGATTTAGCCGAAGAAAACAATATTGGCTGGTGGATCACCAGTGCTTTAGAAAGTAATGTAGGGCTAAATGCAATTTCCCAATTTACTTATACAAAAAACAATAAAATGCCACAGGGACTTGGCACCGGAAGTTTGTATACCAATAATATTCAAAGCCCTTTAGAGGTAGAAAAAGGAAATATTCAATATAATCCAGCTAAAAGCTGGGAATTTAATTTTTAGTAAATGTATATAGCGCAGGCGTTTCGGTATCATCATGAATTATGGAGATACATTATTGGGGTAGTTATAATTATGATTGCGGTTTTTATGGCCCAAATTCCGTTTCTAGTAGCTCTTTTTTTGGAAGGTGGTTTTGATGCCGCTATGGACGAAACAGCAGTTTTAAAAGTCTTTGATTCTAATCTAACGTTGTTTTTCTTATTATTACCTTTTGCAGCCGGATTGGTGGCGGTTTTATTCAATGCAAAATACCTGCATTCGCAGCCATTAAAAACCTTAACCACTACACGAAAAAAAGTAGATTGGAACCGGTTTTTCTTTGCTTTTACCCTGGTAGCTATCTTTACTATCTTAACCACCCTGGCATATTATTTCTTTTATCCTGAAGATTATCAGTTAAATTTTGAACCCACCTCATTTCTTATTCTGGTAGGAATTGCGGTTATATTTATTCCACTGCAAACCAGTTTTGAGGAATATATGTTTCGGGGGTATTTAATGCAGGGATTGGGTGTGTTTGCTAAAAATCGCTGGGTTCCATTATTTCTAAC
>NZ_CAXAVR010000200.1:0-2114 GCF_963972535.1 uncultured Salegentibacter sp. | reverse complement strand
GCGATGAGAAGCTTAGTTAGGGAAACCGCAATAACTCCAAACGATTTTATCGCGCCACTTTTTGTGGTAGAAGGAAAAAACAAGAAGGAAGAAATCGCTTCTATGCCTAATTATTTTAGGTTTAGTCTTGACTTGCTGGAAAAGGAAGTCAAAGAGCTTTGGAGTTTAGGAATAAAATCGGTTTTGCTTTTTGTAAAAGTTCCTGATAATTTAAAAGACAATGCCGGAACGGAAGCTTTAAATGCTGACGGACTAATGCAACGCGCTATAAAAACGGTAAAAAATGCAGTTCCGGAAATGCTGGTCATGACCGATGTTGCCCTGGATCCTTATTCTGCTTATGGGCACGATGGCGTGATTGCCGATGGAAAAGTGATCAACGACGATACTACCGCTATTTTAGCTGAAATGGGACTTTCTCACGCTAAAGCCGGCGCCGATATTCTCGCTCCCAGCGATATGATGGACGGCCGAATTTTTGAAATGCGCAGTTTACTGGAAGACGAAGGTTTTCACGAAACCGGGATTATGAGTTACAGCGCCAAATACGCTTCAGCGTTTTACGGGCCTTTCCGCGATGCTTTGGACTCCGCACCCGTTGATGCCGAAAACATCCCGAAGGATAAAAAAACCTACCAGATGGATTCTGCAAACCGCGAAGAAGCGGTTAAAGAAACCCTTATGGATATTGAGGAAGGCGCCGATATTGTGATGGTAAAACCGGGCTTGTGCTATTTAGATATTGTTCGTGATATTAGAAATGCAGTAGATGTTCCGGTTGCGGTTTACCAGGTTAGCGGCGAATATGCAATGATTAAAGCTGCGGCCGAAAAAGGCTGGTTAGACCACGATGCGGTAATCTTAGAACAATTAACCGCCATAAAAAGAGCCGGCGCTTCTATGATTGCCAGCTATTTTGCTAAAGACGCTGTGAAATTGATTTCTTAATTTTATAACTAAAATTTAGCGATAACCAATCAGGTTTTTATATACATTTACAGGGTGAAAAACCAGAAAAATTTGAAAGCGTTATATGCGCTGTTTGCCATATTTTTTATCTCCTTTTCAGGACAGGGCTTCGCTTTTTCTGGTTTTCCTGCTCATAATCTTGATTCCCGAAATTATGATTACCTGCAGGCTGACCAAAATCAGCAGGCAGTAATATTTTCTGAAATAATTTCTTCTGAACACATTACTTCAGAAGAAAATTTTCCCGGCTCTGCGGGTTATTTAGTTTCTGCATATTCTTCAAAAGAAGAATTCCTAATCCCGATTGGAAAAACTTCAATCTTTAGCTTTTTAGATCGGCGGCAATTAATACTTCAACATATTTATCCCTTCCATTTTTTTTGGTGAAATAGAGTTTTTATTGAAAAAACTATAAGCTTTTTCATGCTTACAAGGCTTTAAAAAAGCATAACAATAATTTCACCTAAAAAAATCAAAAAAAATGGATACCGCATCTACGCTAATAGGCCTTGGGCTTTTAGCTGTGTTTGTGCTGCCAATATTATTCTTAATCTGGCAACAAAACACCAAAGAAAAAAACAGGCTTAAAAACCTTAAAGAATTAAGTATAAAAAACAATTTAAACACCGATACGATAGAAATTTCGGCTACTTTACTTTTGGGATTAGACAGCAAGGCTAAAAAATTACTGGTTATAGAACCTACCAACAATATGCAACACCAGGTATTGGACCTTAGTTATATAAAAAATGCTAAGGTAAGTTCACACCCATTTCCAGATAAACCCGAGTTAATAAAAAGGATTAGCCTGGACCTTTCTGAAAACAGAAATAATAAAAAACTTACCGAAATTATTTTTTATGATGAAGATGACAACTCTAGTAATAATGCTTCAGAAAGGCTGGTTATAGCCCAGAAATGGAATCGAATAATTAGCGAAAAACTTTCTGCTTAAAGCTCATTAAATTCAGTTTTAACTGCCCCACCCTAACCAGGTGGGGTTATTTTTTTCAGGATTTACCATTTCTTTGCAAAAGATTGTTATAATAATCTTTAATTTAGTGATTCAAACAACCAAAAGCCAATATGGGATTACTCATTTTATATGCTACTCTTTCCATTTTCTTTTCTTTTATGTGTTCTAT
>NZ_CAXAVR010000199.1:0-2191 GCF_963972535.1 uncultured Salegentibacter sp. | reverse complement strand
TGCCGTTGTTAGAACTTATACTTAGCGAGTTGGGGCAGGCCTGCCCGTAAATACCTAAAGGAACTAAAGGAACTATTATAAATATTAGGAGTAGTATTTTTCCCATAATTTTATTGGATTAGCCGATTAAAAAAAATACGTAGGGGTATAAGGTTAAATGGCTTGAGACGATAAGTCCCTGGGGTGAAGTCGATTAACAATTAAAAATACTACTTAAAAAAATCGTTCTAAGCGATTATCGTTGAAGTGAAGTTTTATTCGATTAACTACTAATTTTACGATTTTTCCTACTAAAATTAATAAAGTACTGAAAATTAGTAGTCTGCAAGGAGTTTGAAGCTGGAAGAAATACAAAATAAACTTTCAAAAATTATTAAAATAAAAAAGCCACAGCTTTTAAACTGTGGCTTTTTGAAATTATATTTTTACAGAATTATTCTCCCAAAAATGGATATCTGTAATCTTTTGCTGGTACAAAAGTTTCTTTAATCAGCCTAACTGAAGCCCATCTTAGTAGGTTCATTTTAGAACCGGCTTTATCGTTAGTACCGCTGGCGCGGGCACCACCAAATGGTTGCTGTCCAACTACTGCGCCGGTAGGTTTATCGTTTATATAGAAATTACCTGCAGCATTTTGAAGTAAGTCGGTAGCGATTGCCGCCATATAACGGTCTCCAGAGAAAACTGCTCCAGTAAGTCCGTAAATACTGGTGTTATCTACAGTTTTTAGTAGGTCTCTCCACTTTTCTTCACTATAGTTTTTATCATCATATACATAGATGGTTACCACTGGGCCAAATAATTCGGTTTCCATTGTAGTATAATGAGGATCTGACGTAAGAATTACCGTAGGTTCAATAAAATAACCTTCAGATTTATCATAATTTCCACCAATTACTACTTCAGCGTTTTTGTCTTTTTTGGCTCTATCTATGTAGCCAGCCAATTTGTCAAATGCTCCTTCGTGGATAACCGCATTAATAAAGTTAGACATATCTTCTGGAGAACCCATTTTAAAGGATTCTAAATCTGTTTTTACAAATTCTTTAATCTCTGGCCAAAGACTTTCTGGAAGGTAAACTCTTGAAGCGGCACTACATTTTTGTCCCTGGTATTCAAAAGCACCACGGGAAATTGCCGTAGCCACTTCTTTTGCGTTAGATGTTGGGTGAACCACAATAAAGTCTTTCCCGCCGGTTTCTCCTACAATTCTTGGGTAGGTTTTGTATTTATTGATGTTGTTACCAATTTTACCCCAAATTCCTTTAAATACATCGGTACTACCTGTAAAGTGAATTCCGGAGAAATCTGGACTGTCAAGTACGGTATTGGTAATCATTTCAGGATCTCCCATTACCATATTAATTACACCATCTGGTAAACCTGCTTCCTTAAATACTTCCATAATTACCTGGGCAGAGAAAATCTGGCTATCACTAGGTTTCCAAACAGCTACATTACCCATAAGGGCTGCACTTGAAGGAAGGTTACCAGAAATAGCAGTAAAGTTAAAAGGCGTAATTGCATATACAAAACCTTCTAATGGTCTATATTCTACGCGGTTCCAGTTTCCGTCAGAAGATTCGGGTTGCTCATTGTACATATCTGACATGTATTCTACGTTAAAACGTAAAAAGTCACATAGTTCACAAGCTGAATCAATCTCTGCCTGGTAGATATTTTTTGACTGCCCAATCATTGTGGCAGCATTAATTCTAGATCTGTAAGGTCCTGCAATTAAGTCGGCTGCTTTTAAGAAAATCGCAGCGCGTTGTTCCCATTCCAGTTTTGCCCATTTTTCTCTGGCCTTTAAAGCTTCGTCTATAGCTTGTTCAACGTGCTTTTTCTTGGCGCGGTGGTAAGTTCCTACTTTATGTTTATGATCGTGAGGAGGGCGAATATCTGCCGTGTCTCCGGTTTTTATAGCTTCAGATCCAATATAAAGAGGTACTTCCATATTGGAATTGTATAAGTCTTTATAAGTGAGTAAAACTTCTTCCCTTTCCGGGGTTCCCGGCGCATAAGATTTTACTGGCTCGTTAACCGCCTGTGGAACGTGAAAAAATCCTTTTCCCATAGTTATTTTATGTTTTTTTTGGTTTTTAATTATTGTGAGTATAAAGGTAAAAAATTTAGGTGATTTTGAATCCTTATGAAAGCGCATTCACGAAAGCTTAACTATTTTTGTAAA
>NZ_CAXAVR010000198.1:0-2211 GCF_963972535.1 uncultured Salegentibacter sp. | reverse complement strand
ATACCACCGGGGAAAGCTTGGTGTGATAAAGTGCTGTATAAAAAATTGTTTTTAAAAAATCCTGCGGAGTTTTTACTTTTATTCCAGATAGTTCCTTTTCCCAATTTTGAATTGCTTCTTCTTTGATGTTTTCAAAATCGAAATCTCCTTTAGCTAAATTTTGTTTGGCATTTTCAACACTTACCGAAGAAACAGCTATCTTCATTTCAATTTCCCGACCGGAATCTTTATCGAAATAGAATTGTGCTGACGTCTTTTCTCCCGAAATTTTATCACCTTCCGCTACCTGGTAATCCTGAAAAAATCGGTGATCGGTTATTGGTTTTGAAAATTCTGCTACAAAAAATACTTTCTGGTTATTTGCCCAACCGGTACTGTACCTATAACCGCTAATTGTGGTTTTATTTTCAATATTTATAGCAGTTTCTGTAGGTTTATCCCAGTTAATGGCAAACCCCAAATCCAGAATAAGGCTTTGTTCGCTGTTTTCCTCAAATTCATACTTATGATACGCAGTCCTGTCTAAAGTTGTGAGCTCAACTTTTACTTGAGGTTTATCGAGAAAAACACTATAGAAACCGGGAATTGCAATTTCAGAATCGTGTTGAAATTCTGAAGCATAAGGAATATCCTTCTGTGAGGTTACTTTTTGGCTAAGATCAATTTCCTGGGTAACAGGCATAAAAAGTAAATCGGCTAAATCACCAATTCCGGTACCGCTTAGGTGCAATTGACTAAACCCAGCAATGGTATCGCTTGATATATGATAACCGGAACACCAGTCCCAACCACTTCTTCCATTATCTGGGCTAGGTTGCAACATCCCAAAAGATTGAGCCGCTCCGGGAAAGGTATGTCCATGTCCTCCAGTTCCTATAAAAGGATTTACATGAGCTGTTAATTTTTCAGTTTTATCAGAGTTATTTTTTTCTTTTTCCCGCTGCTCACAGGAAGCAAAAATTAAAAGCAAAAAACATACTACTAAATTTCCTAGGGCTTGAAATCGATTATTTAAGATCACGTAAACATTATTTTAACTTATATGCTAAATATTCATATATTCAGCGTCACAAAAAAGAAATTTAGACCAACGACCATTTACAAAAGCTGAATAGCGAAAAAAATCAAAATGCTTACCAGAAAACAATTCTTAAACGGTTTCTCCATTCAAAACCAGGGTGACTATAAAATTACTGCCTGGCATCATTTGGTTTTTTGGTTAATATATTTTCTTTTTAATACGCTGCGATGGGGTAGTTATTATGATGATTTTGCTTTATCACTTAAAGGTAATTTGATTGGCTTTCCAATTCATATGTTTTTATGCTATTTCACCATTTATTTTTTAATTCCAAGATTTATCTTTAAACGGCGATTTATAAGCTTTTCCTCTATTTTATTGGTATCAATTTTTATTATGGTAGTGGCTAAGTTCTATCTTACGCTATTTCTTGTAAGTAATAATGTATGGCCCGAAGGTCCCGAAGCTACTTCTGACTTCACATTTAATTACGCCCTTACTATGATGCTGGGGGAGTTTTATGTGATTTCTTTTGTAACCGCAATAAAAATAACTTTAGATTGGCTTAGTGCAAGCAAACGGGCCGCAAGATTAGAAAAAGAGCAACTTCAAACCGAATTGCGATTTCTACGCTCGCAAATTTCACCTCATTTTTTCTTCAATACCCTAAATAATATATACTCTCTAAGCCTTGAACAATCTAAAAAAGCTTCGGAAACTGTTTTAAAACTTTCTGAACTTATGCGTTATCTACTTTATGAAACTAAAGATAACAAACAACCACTTGATAAAGAAATACTTTGTATTCAGAATTACCTGGATTTGGAACGAATTAGATATGGGGAACAGGTAAAAATAAATATGGAAGTTACCGGGGATATTGAGGGTAAAAAAATTCCGCCAATGCTATTTATTCCATTTATTGAAAACGCTTTTAAGCATGGCGCCAGTAAAAACATTGGAGATGTTTGTATTTCTATAAAATTACAGGTGAAACAGGAAGTTATTTACTTTAAGGTAAGCAACACCTTACCAGACAAAAGAATAAACAATAAGTTGGAAAAGGAAAGCGGGGGCATAGGGATAGAAAATGTAAAAAAACGTCTGGCATTAGGCTATGCTGAAAAAGATTACAATCTGGAAATATACTCCAAAGACGAGAACTTTATTGTCGCATTAAAATTAAAATC
>NZ_CAXAVR010000197.1:0-2406 GCF_963972535.1 uncultured Salegentibacter sp. | reverse complement strand
CTGTGGGTTTCATCAATATGTTCCTGCGATGGAATTATAGTTTCAATTTGGTGGTTTTTCTTAAGTCTACCCTGAAGAAAATCGCCCGTCATTGTTGGTTTTGTTCCCAGCAAGCCAAGTTTTTTAAAATCTTTCTGTTTTGCTTCTTTAGCTATTGCATCGGCAATATGAAGAATGGGAATATCAATTTTTGGTTGCACAAAATCGTAAACCAAATGCGGAGTGTTGGCACAAATAATTATAGCGCCGGCACCGGCATTTTCCAGTTTTTGAGCAATTTCTAAATATGAATTTTTAATTTTTTCGGGATCGTTTTTACGCATCAACTTTACATTGAGGCTGTATAAAAGAAGCGGCGGATTTTGCTGCTTCCCAATTTCTTCGCCTACAAGCTCATTTAAAAGTCGGTAATATTCTATGGTAGAGTGCCACGAGGTACCACCAATCATTCCCAGTAAATTCATAAATTTTAGTTTTTCCCTAAATTATGCAATTTTAAGGTTTTCGTTAAATTCTTCTTCTTTTTCTTTATGTCGAAATGAACTTAAAACCCCCACAGCTTCTAGAGCCGCAAATTCTGAATTATAGGTAAATGTGATTTTAGACGCTTCTGAATCTGCATAAATATCACAAATGTCTTTAATTTTAGAAAGTTCTTTGGTAATGTATGTTATGCAATTACCAACATTAAGTTCTTCCAGTAACATGGTAGCTTTCATAATTTCTGATTTTAATTTACTACAAATTTAAAGGCAGGACTCGGTAAATTTTATGAGGAAAATCAGTTTAAGCTATTTTACTTGAGAAAACCAGGGCTTCTTTCTTACTTTTGCAAATTACTTTTTAAAAAAACCTGATAAAATAATGCCTAAGTAAGAGATTAAAATTTTCTTACCGGGAAGAATTTTTTAAAATTTAAAGAAATTGCGCAAGAAAAGGCAACCCATAAAATATACCGAAGGCAGAATTTTTAGTTCCCTGGCCAACCTGGCCTGGCCTATAATTCTGGCTAATATTTTACAAACCGCTTACCAGTTAATAGATACTTTTTGGCTGGGAAGACTGGGTGCCAATGCCGTAGCTGCGGTGAGTATTAGTTTTCCTATACTTTTTCTTATTCTCTCATTGGGCGCCGGTTTAACCCTTGCGGGAACAGTGATCGTTTCTCAATATAAAGGTGCTGAAAATCAGGACCAGGTTAATTACAGTTCTTCACAAACTGTTTTTGTAATATTTTTTATTTCGGTTTTACTGGCTATTGTAGGCTATTTTTCGTCAGAACCATTAATGAAACTCATAGGCGCAGGCCCCGAAATTTTAAGCGATTCGGTAAGTTATTTTAAAGTATCGTCTCTGGGCTTTATTTTTCTGTTTATGTTCTACGTTTTTCAGTCACTTATGCGGGGCATTGGTAATGTGCTGCTGCCCATGTATATTGTTCTTGCTACCGTATTTCTTAATTTAATTTTAGATCCGCTTTTTATATTTGGTTTGGGTCCTATTCCCGGGTTTGGAGTAGCAGGAGCTGCTGTTGCCAGTGTAATTACCCAGGGTATATCGGCCTTAATAGGATTACTTATTCTTTTCCGCGGAAATAAAGGTATAAAAATTAGTTTTAGCAGAATGAAATTCGATTTTAGCTGGACCCGAAGTATGTTCAATATTGGGATTCCTTCCAGTATAGAAATGTCTACCAGAGCCGGCGGTATGACGGTTATGGTTATGCTGGTAACCAGTTTTGGAAGTGAAGTAGTAGCGGCTTACGGTATTGGAAGCCGGGTTCTAAGCCTTATTGTAGTACCCGCGCTTGGTTTTGCTATTGCAACCACCACTTTGGTAGGACAAAATGTTGGCGCCGGAAAAATAAAACGCGCTGAAAAAATTGGAAATCTAAGTGCTAAAATTGCCTTTTTTGGGCTCACGGGAATAGGGATGGTTCTTTTCTTTTTAGCTGAACCAATTACTGCCTTTTTTGTGCCTAACGATCCCGGCGTGATTAGGGACGGTTCTTTGTTTATTAAAATTATGGCACCCAGTTTTGGAGTGCTCGGTGTACAGCAGGTTCTAAATGGTGTTTTTAATGGCGCCGGATTTACTAAAGCTTCTTTGCTAATTTCTGTATTTGCCCTTTGGATTGTGAGATTTCCTACTGCTTTTATTCTGTCTAATAATACCGATCTTTCTTTTGAAGGAATATGGTGGGCGTTCCCAATCTCTAACCTAATCGCGGCAATTGTAGCTTTCACTTATTATAAAATGGGTTATTGGAAATTAAGAACTATTCGTTACCGGCACCGCCAACTTTAAATTTTTAGTTTTCTGAATTATTGTCCTGATAAAAAATAAACACCAATTGTAACTAATCAGTGTCTAATATAGTTGTTTTAAAAGCATGACAAAAAGACT
>NZ_CAXAVR010000196.1:0-2420 GCF_963972535.1 uncultured Salegentibacter sp. | reverse complement strand
GAAAGAAAATCTTTGGAGTTTCGTTTTTAGATGTTTCTACCGGTGAATTTTTAACAGCCCAGGGAAATTCAGAATATATAGATAAATTACTTCAGAATTTTAACCCCAATGAGGTTTTGATTCCGAAGAAAAATAAGAAGGATTTTAAGCAGATCTTCGGAGAAGATTTCCATACATTCTACCAGGAAGACTGGGTGTTTAAGCAAGACTTCGCCTATGAAACCTTAAACGAACATTTTCAGACAAAATCTTTAAAAGGTTTTGGAATAGAGCATTTGGAAGAAGGGATTATAGCTTCTGGTGCAATCTTGCATTATTTAGCTGAAACCCAACATCGAAAACTGCAGCATATTACTTCCATAAATCGTATTGCTGAAGAGGAATATGTGTGGATGGATCGGTTTACGATCAGGAATTTGGAATTATATCACTCTAACGCAGCAAATGCGGTGACCTTGTTGGATGTGATTGATAAAACTATTTCCCCAATGGGTGGAAGGCTTTTAAAACGCTGGCTGGCGCTGCCTTTAAAGAATGCCGATAAAGTTAGGAAGCGTCACGAAGTGGTAGGTTTTTTACTGGAAAACCCTTCAGTTTTAGCTGAAATTCAGCAAAACATCAAAAAAATAAGTGACCTGGAACGGCTTATTTCTAAAGTTGCTACAGGAAAAGTAACGCCACGGGAGGTACTTCAGCTTAATCATTCGTTGCAGGCTATAATCCCTATAAAAGAACTTGCGCTAAAAAGTAAAAATGAAGCCATTAAAATTATTGGCGATAATTTGCATTCCTGCGAAGTGCTACGGGGCAAGATAACCGAAAGTTTACACGAAGACGCACCGGTAAATATTCTAAAAGGAAATTGTATTGCTGAAGGTTTTTCGGAAGAACTGGATGATCTTAGAAAAATAGCATTTTCGGGTAAAGATTACCTGGATAATATGCTGAAGCGCGAAACTCAAATTACCGGAATTTCGTCGCTTAAAATAGGTAGCAATAATGTGTATGGCTATTATATTGAAGTGCGCAATACGCATAAAGATAAGGTGCCGGAAAGCTGGATTAGAAAGCAAACCCTGGTAAATGCCGAGCGTTATATTACGGAAGAATTAAAGGAATATGAAGCTAAGATCTTAGGGGCCGAGGAAAAGATTTTGCACCTGGAGCAACAACTTTTTGGCAAGCTGGTAATTTGGATGAACGATTATATTCAGCCAGTGCAGCAAAACGCACAACTTATTGCTCAGTTAGATTGTTTGTGTTCTTTTGCACAGCAAGCAAAATCTGAAAATTATTGCAAGCCTGAGATTGAAGAGCATCACGACCTAAATATAGAAGAGGGGAGGCATCCGGTTATTGAAAAGCAACTTCCAATAGGGGAGTCTTACGTTACCAACAATGTCACATTAGATCGGGAAAACCAGCAGGTAATTATGATTACCGGACCAAATATGAGTGGTAAATCGGCTATTTTGAGGCAAACCGCACTTATTGTTTTAATGGCACAAATGGGAAGTTTTGTACCTGCAAAAGCGGCAAATATTGGTTTGGTCGATAAAATTTTCACCCGAGTTGGTGCCAGTGATAATATTTCTCTGGGCGAGTCTACTTTTATGGTAGAAATGAACGAGACCGCCAGCATTCTGAATAATATTTCTGACAGAAGTTTGGTGCTTTTAGACGAAATTGGCCGGGGAACCAGTACTTACGACGGGATTTCTATTGCCTGGGCGATAAGCGAATATTTACACGAACATCCCGCCAAACCTAAAACACTTTTCGCTACGCATTACCACGAGCTCAATGAAATGTGCGATACTTTTGAGCGGATCAAAAATTTCAACGTTTCGGTAAAAGAATTGAAAGATAATGTACTTTTTCTTCGAAAACTGGTGCCGGGAGGTAGCGAGCATAGCTTTGGGATTCACGTGGCCAAAATGGCCGGAATGCCACAACAGGTTTTACATCGCGCAAATAAAATTTTGAAGAAATTGGAAAAATCCCATAAAATGGAAGACTCCAGTGAGTTATTAAAGAAGTCGGCCGAAGAAGAAATGCAACTTAGTTTCTTTAACCTGGATGATCCTATTCTTCAGGAACTAAAAGAAGAAGTTTTGCATATAGATATTGATACGCTTACGCCTGTAGAAGCTTTAATGAAGCTAAACGAGATTAAAAGAACCTTAGTTGGAAAGGAAAAAGCTAAAGCGAAAGCTTAACCAGTTTGAAGTTCTCGGTTGTGGGTTTTCAGTAAAAGATAGGAAAGTAGATTGGTAAGTGTTGGTAAACAATGAGTTGTAATTTTTTAAAGTTGGGAGTGAATTACTGAAAGGATTTTTTATTTCAGATTTTCTTTATTTTTTTAAAAAAGCCTTTGACATTATAAGATTTATATTAAATTTGCATCCGCAATACGCTAT
>NZ_CAXAVR010000195.1:0-2424 GCF_963972535.1 uncultured Salegentibacter sp. | reverse complement strand
TTATTCCCGGTTTAATCCTGGCGGTTACCGTATTCTTTCTGGCTGAAGAGTGGATGCCGCTTGGCTTTCAGAAATCGGCTTTTGCCAATTATATCTTTGTAATTCTTTTACTAAGTATCACCTTGGTGGTATTAATGATGGTGGTGAAGTTTTACGAACCGATCTTAAACTGGTGTTTAACCAATAAAGGGAAGTTTTTAACGCTCCCTATTATTACCATCTTTTTTGGGACGATGATCTGGTTTGGTTTTCCAAAATTATTTGGATTTGTAGCAGGCGGATTTGATAAAGTAGGTTGGAATGTGAGAACAACCCAGGTTTGGAGTGGAATGGCTCACATTTTCCCCGGGGTGGGCAAGGAATTTATGCCATCGTTAAGTGAAGGCAGCTTTTTACTGATGCCAACTACCATGCCGCACGCCGGGATGGAAGAAACCACCAAAACCTTGAAACAGTTGGATATGGCGGTAACCAGTATTCCTGAAGTTGAGGTTGCGGTTGGTAAATTAGGTCGGGCAGAAACCGCTCTGGATCCCGCGCCAATTTCTATGTTTGAAAATATCATTAATTATAAACCGGAATATATTCATGCTGAAGACGGCTCGATGCAGCGTTTTAAAGTTGATGATGAAAACCGTTTTATTCTCAAATCAGGGGACACGTTAACTAATGCTGAAGCTATCCAGCGAGATGTAATCGCTTCAAATTTAATTGAAGATGAAGATGGAAGGTTCTACCGAAACTGGCGTGAACATATTAATAGTCCCGACGACATTTGGAATGAAATTACAAAACGCACCAAACTTCCCGGGGTTACTTCGGCGCCAAAATTACAACCCATAGAAACCCGTCTGGTAATGTTGCAAACCGGGATGCGGGCACCGATGGGAATTAAAGTTTATGGACCAGATTTGAGGACTATTCAAGATTTTGGAATGGAACTGGAGGAATTGCTAAAGGAAGTACCTTCAGTAAAATCTGAAGCTGTTTTTGCCGATCGTGTAGTTGGAAAACCTTATCTGGAAATAGATATAGATCGAAATGCGATTGCCCGTTACGGACTTAGTATTGAAGACGTTCAGCAAACCATTGAAACTGCGATTGGGGGGATGGAAATCACTTCTACGGTAGAAGGCAGGGAACGCTTTCCGGTTAGGGTGCGATATCCCCGCGAATTAAGGAATGATCCTGAAAGTATTAAAAACATTCTGATACCGACTTCGGATGGGGCTCAAATCCCGTTAGGAGAGCTTGCTGAACTTAAGTATGAGCGTGGGCCGCAAATGATAAAAAGTGAAGAAACTTTTTTAACCGGCTATGTCCTTTTTGATAAACGCGACGGTTTTGCCGAAGTAAACGTGGTGAATGATGCCCAGCAGCATATTCAGGATAAAATTGATGCTGGCGAACTGCAAGTGCCGCAAGGGATTAGTTATAAATTCTCCGGAAATTATGAAAACCAGGTACGGGCTGTAAAACGTTTGGCAATCTTAATTCCTATTTGTTTGCTTATCATTTTCCTGTTGCTCTATTTTCAGTTTAAAAGCATTATTGCTTCAACAATCCATTTTTCAGGAGTATTTGTGGCCTTTGCCGGCGGCTTTATTATGATCTGGCTTTACGGGCAGGGCTGGTTTATGGACTTTGATATGTTCGGCACCAATATGCGTAGCCTTTTTCAAATGCAGGAGGTCAATTTAAGCGTAGCAGTATGGGTTGGATTCATCGCTTTGTTTGGTATTGCAACCGATGATGGCGTATTGATGGGAACTTATATTCACCAGATTTTTGAACGTAAAAATCCTCAAACAGTTTCAGAAGTTCGTGAAGCGGTGATGGAGGCCGGTTTAAAACGGGTGCGCCCCGCAATGATGACCACGGCCGTTACTATAATTGCGCTTTTTCCGGTACTTACTTCAACTGGAAAAGGTTCTGATATTATGGTGCCCATGGCCATCCCAATTGTAGGTGGAATGGTAATCCAGATTATGACGATTTTTGTGGTGCCCGTTTTACAGGCCATTTGGAGGGAAAATGCTTCTTCTAATTCCACAGAAGAAAGTGGAGAAGAACCAACAACAATTAAGGCATAGAATTTCTGAATGAAATAAGAATCAGATAATGAAAATGAACACAAAAAAAATAATTATAAGCTTGCTTCTTATCTCTCTTTGGGGAGGAGTTGGAATTGCGCAGGAGTTGGAAGATTATCTCAAAATCGCAGCAGAGAACAACCCAAAGCTACAATCTGCTTATACCCAATTTGAAGCTGCATTGCAGCAATCACCACAGGTTTCTTCCCTGCCAGATCCCACGCTAACGGTTAGCGCATTTGGCAGAATGGTTGAAACACGTTTGGGCGCCCAGGAAGCCCGGTTTAGCCTTATGCAGATGTTTCCCTGGTTTGGAACTTTAAAAACAAAA
>NZ_CAXAVR010000194.1:0-2497 GCF_963972535.1 uncultured Salegentibacter sp. | reverse complement strand
AAATGAAAAATATATTTAAAACAAGTCTTGCGGTACTTTCGCTGGTTTTTTTCAGCGCCTGTTCCAACGACGATTATGATATAGGTGATATTACCACACCTTCTAACCTTAGTGTTACCGCTGCAGTAGTAGGGCAAACTGAGGAGATGCCTAATGGCGACGGTAGTGGAGCGGTAAGTTTTAGCGCCAGCGCCGATAACGCCATGACCTACAAGTTTATTTTTGGCGATGGTTTTGAAGAAGTTTCTGCTTCTGGAGAAACCACCCATAGTTTTAACGAGAACGGTGTAAATGATTATACAGTAACAGTTGTGGCATCGGGTACAGGAGGAGCTTCCTCGAATATGACCACCACCGTAACTGTTTTTAGTGATTTCAGCGATCCGGAAACTAAGGAGTTACTTACCGGCGGAAGTTCAAAAACCTGGTATGTAGCAGCTTCACAGCCGGCTCACTTGGGTGTGGGACCAAGCGCTGGAGAAGGATTTACGGCTCCTATATATTATGCAGCTGCTCCTTTTGAAAAGGCCGGCGCAGATGTTAGTTCTTGTTTCTATACCGATGAAATGACGTTTAGCCTAAACGAAAATGATAATATTATTTACAATTACAATAACAATGGGCAAACCTTTGTAAATGTGGCTTACACCGGTGATTTTGGTGGAGATGGTTCTGAAGATCAGTGTCTTGATTTTAGTAATACTGGAGACTTTAGTGCTTCTCTTTCTCCTTCAACTTCTGGATTGCCAGAAGGTGCTACTACCGGTACGGTAATTAACATCGCTGGCGGTGGAACGATGAGCTACTATGTAGGTTCAAGTTCTTACGAAGTTCTTAATATTACACCAACTACAATGGATGTTAGGGTGATACCGGGTAACGATCCTGCTTTGGCCTGGTATTTAAAATTCACCACTTCCCAGGGCGGGGAAGAAGAGCCTGAAGAATTTGAGAGCCAATTTAACACCGAGATCTGGTCAGATGAGTTTGAAGGTGATGCCCTTGACACCGATAACTGGAACTATGAAATTGGTAATGGAAGTAACGGTTGGGGTAATGGAGAATCTCAATACTATACAGATGAGGAAGACAACGTAAAAGTTGAAAATGGAAATCTAATTATTACAGCAAAAAGAGAAGCTGAGAGTGGTTTCGATTTTACTTCTGCGAGAATAACTACTAAAGATAAATTCGAATTTACCTACGGTCGTGTAGAAGTTCGTGCAAAATTACCTGCAGGTGGAGGAACCTGGCCTGCAATCTGGATGCTAGGCGCTGCATTTCCGGAAGAATCATGGCCTGGAGTTGGCGAAATAGATATTATGGAATTTGTTGGAAACAATCCTGATAGAATTTCTTCGGCCTTACACTTTCCAGGGAATTCGGGAGGAAATGCTGTAGTAGGTGACACAGAAATATCTGAAGCAACAACAGAATTTCATATATACGAAGTTGAATGGACCGCGGAAAAGATCACTTTTCTAATGGATGGTGTGCCGCACCTGGAGTTTGATAACAATGATTCAACTCCTTTTCAAGAAGACTTTTTCATCATTCTAAATGTTGCTATGGGAGGTACTCTTGGTGGTAATATCGCTGATGATTTTCAAGAATCTTCTATGGAAGTGGATTACGTGAAAGTTTTCCAGGAATAATATATTTTAAAAATCAGACTGCCTGATTACTGTTATTGTTTTCTGAATTTACGGTTGAAGATTATTTGTTTGTAGGCCACAAACTTAACTTCTTAAACACACTTCAGGCAGTTTTTTTATTCGCTAATAGTATGTTCTCGCTTTAATGCCGGGAGTGGTGAGACCTGCCCAAATTATTAGATGGGCTGTGCCTCGCAATTAAATTTTATTTTCCAATTATGCCTCCTGGGCCTGTCCCGAGGCAGATTACTTCAAATTATGAAAAAACTAAATTTATTAGGGTTTTTCCTGTTAGGCTGTTTTATGGTCAAAGCACAGGATTCAACTATAAAAAGTTCGGTTAAAAATGTGGAGACCAAAGTAGATTCGGTTTTAGCGTTAATGACCCTCGAAGAAAAAGTAGGACAACTTGTACAATATAACGGGAGTTGGGACCTTACGGGACCTGCTTCTGAAATGAATAATAAACAAAAGGAGGAAAACCTAAAAGCCGGAAAAGTAGGCGCTATGCTAAATGTACTTTCGGTAGATGCCACCAGGGAAGCACAAAAGCTGGTAATGGAAAACTCTCGTTTAAAGATTCCTTTAATGTTCGGGTATGATGTAATTCACGGCTATACAACAATTTTCCCTGTTCCCCTTGCGGAAACAGCTAGCTGGGATCTTGAAGCAATGGAGAGAACAGCAGAAATTGCAGCATTAGAATCTGCGGCTAACGGGGTGAACTGGACCTTTTCGCCTATGATAGATGTTTCGCGTGATGCACGCTGGGGAAGAATTATGGAAGGTTCTGGGGAAGATCCTTATTTAACTTCCAAAGTTGCGGTAGCCAAAGTAAAGGG
>NZ_CAXAVR010000193.1:0-2544 GCF_963972535.1 uncultured Salegentibacter sp. | reverse complement strand
TTGCGCGGGCCATTTCACGTTCAGAATTAGAACCTTTTTCACGAATAATCGCAGCTTTAATAGCTTTGGTAGGCTTCTCCAATAAATCAGATTGAAATGGAAGCTCACCGGTAAAACCATAAGGAAATTTAAATTCTAATGGTTGATTCTTATAATTATTGAAACGCTCTGTAGCCTTATCTACACCGCTTTGTTTCTGGTCTAAAAGGAAAGAAGTTTTATACCAAACATCCCGCATCTCAGGAATATTAAAACTCAGGTTTTCTGCACCGTTTTTAATTTTTAACTCGTTTCCTTCCGTTACTTTTCCAATTTTAAAGAATTCAACATTATTATCAGTAAGTACTTGTTCAGCGGTTTCATCTTTTGCCTGGAAAACTATTCCGCAGTTTTCATTAAATAATAATTTTACGCTGTCTTTTTCATTCAAGCCGGTAAGGTCTAAATCTGCGCCAAGATTAGTATCGGCAAAACACATTTCAAGAAGCGTAGTGATTAATCCCCCAGAAGCAACATCGTGCCCGGCCAGGATTAAATCCTGCTTAATTAATGCCTGAATATTATAAAAAGCATCAGCGAATCTTATATGATCTTTTATAGTTGGAACTTCTGTCCCGACTTTATTTAGAATTTGCGCAAAAGAAGATCCGCCAAGCTTAAAATTATCCTGCGATAAATTAATGTAATAAATATCACCTCCCCCGAGGCTTCGTGGCTGCAAAACCGGCTCAACTACTTTAGTAATATCGTCACAATGCCCGGCAGCTGAAATGATAACAGTTCCCGGCGAAAGTACTTCACCGTCTTTATAGCGCTGCTTCATAGAAAGTGAATCTTTTCCAGTAGGAACATTTATTCCCAGGGAAATCGCAAAATCTGAAACGGCACGCACTGCTTCATAGAGCCTGGCATCTTCGCCTTCGTTATTACAGGGCCACATCCAGTTTGCCGAAAGCGAAACCGATTTTAAACCTTTCTCTAGCGGAGCCCAAATAATATTTGAAAGCGCTTCCCCAATAGAGTTTTTAGAACCCGCCACGGGATCTACCAAAGCCGAAACAGGCGAGTGACCAATAGAAGTGGCCACGCCTTCTTTCCCATTATAATCCAGCGCCATTACCCCGCAATTGTTTAGCGGAAGTTGCAATGGCCCGGCAGTTTGCTGTTTTGCAACGCGGCCGGTTACACAACGGTCTACCTTGTTGGTTAACCAGTCTTTACAAGCAACAGCTTCTAATTGAAGTACCTGGCTTAAATAATCTTTTATATCTGCTGAAGAATATTCTAAATCCTCGTAAATACGTTTTACCGAAGTATCGGTCATTATGGTTTTTGGAGAGCTGCCAAACATATCTGAAAGTGCCAGGTCCATAGGCTTTTTACCCGATTTTGAACCTTCAAAAGTAAATCTATGATCGCCGGTAACATCACCAACCTGGTAAATAGGAGAGCGCTCACGTTCTGAAACCCTGCGAAGAATTTCATAATTTTTACCGCCAATAACCAGTCCCATTCGCTCCTGCGATTCGTTTCCTATAATTTCTTTAGCTGAAAGAGTTGGGTCGCCAACCGGTAATTTATCTAAATCTATTTTTCCACCGGTTTCTTCTACCAGTTCGCTAAGGCAGTTTAAATGTCCTCCTGCACCGTGATCGTGAATGGAAACTATAGGGTTTTCTTCGCTTTCTACCATTCCGCGCACTGCGTTAGAAGCTCGTTTTTGCATTTCGGGATTGGCTCTTTGTATAGCGTTTAATTCTATTCCGCTACCTAGTTCCCCGGTATCGGCAGATGAAACGGCGGCACCGCCCATTCCAATTCGGTAATTTTCACCACCAAGAATTACTATTTTATCTCCTTTTTTAGGAATATCTTTTTGTGCCTGGCTGGCTTTCCCGTAACCAATTCCGCCAGCAAGCATAATTACTTTATCGTAGCCTAATTTTCTATTGTGCTCAGTATGTTCAAAAGTAAGTACCGATCCTGAAATTAAAGGTTGTCCAAATTTATTTCCAAAATCTGAAGCTCCGTTAGATGCTTTTATTAAAATATCCATTGGAGTTTGGTACAACCAATCGCGTTCTTTCATTCCATTTTCCCATTTCCGGTCTTTATCCAGCCTGGAATAGGAAGTCATATAAACCGCGGTTCCGGCTAAAGGCAAAGAACCTTTTCCGCCCGCAAGCCTGTCACGAATTTCGCCACCGCTTCCGGTTGCCGCACCATTAAATGGTTCTACCGTGGTGGGGAAATTATGAGTTTCGGCTTTTATGGAAATTACCGAATCAAAATCTTTATTTTCATAATATTCTGGAACATCAGGACGTTTTGGTGCAAACTGCTGTACTCGCGGACCGTTTATAAAAGCAACATTATCTTTATAAGCCGAAACAATTTCGTTAGGATTTTCTTCAGAAGTTTTTCTAATCATTTTAAACAGCGAGCTTGGCTTTTCCTCTCCATCTATCACAAAAGTACCATTGAAAATTTTGTGGCGACAATGCTCAGAATTCACCTGGGAGAATCCAAAAACTTCAGAATCTG
>NZ_CAXAVR010000192.1:0-2637 GCF_963972535.1 uncultured Salegentibacter sp. | reverse complement strand
GGAATAAGGGATTATCTACCATATAAATAATACTTCCGCTTCCCATTCTTTCTTCCCCAAAAATCAGCGAATTTTCAAGATCTTTTACCGCTGAACTTCCTGCAAAACCTGCAACTATTTCCGGTTGTTGAATGTAGGAAACATTAAAGCCTTTATCCAGGAGTTTGTAGCTATCGCTACTTAATTTTAAACTCAAATACGTATCGCCGTAGCCAAAAACCATTGGGTGGGTATTGTCCAATTTGGTTTTTACAATGCTTCCCGTGATCATATTTTGTGCGCTTTCCCGCTCTCTTTGTGCATACGGAATTAAATTCCCTGTAGCCGTAGAATCTTTGGTTTCAGATTTGTTCTCTTTAAGATTAAAGCCATCTTTTCCTGCAAAAGTGCCTACAGCACGACCAATGGCAATAAGTTTACCGCCATTGCTAACCCAGTCTTTTACTTGTTTTAAAGTATCCTCATCTAAAATATCAGCGTAATTGCCTTCTGGCATTATCAGAACATCAAATTGAGCCAGGTCAATATTTTTAAAATAATTGGTGTTTATTGAAGTTAGAGGGTAGTTGAGGTCTTGCTCAAAAAAGTGCCATATTTCTCCGTAATTTAAAGAAAAAGTGCCTTCGCCTTTTAAAACCGCAACTTTTGGTGAATTAATTAGTTTTACTTCAGGTGAACCAAAATCGGGTCCGCTACCAGCGAAACTTGTGCTTGCCGCTACAAGTTCTCTTTGATGTTTATTTGCGACTTCAACTACAGTTTCATCAAAATCTTCGTTAGTTCTGTTGTCGCTTTTTGTGATGATCAAGCTACCACGATCAAAATCTTTTCCTTCGCTTTTAAACGGAATTTCACTAAAACGCACCTTAATATTTTCCTTTAGCAATCCAGCTAAAAATTGGGCATCCTGCATGGCATTCCATTTTGAAACATAACCGGCTCCCGAAGGATTTGCCGTATTGGAAATTTCAGCATTTGTAGAATTTGCTTCTGAAGAAACTTCGCGTGGGCTCGCTACTGCTTCCAAACCGTAAGCATAAGGCAAACTCCAGGCAGTAATATCATAGGTTAGAGAATCGCTTAGGGTAGTGGAAGGTTCAAAAAGTACGTTTACCATTTTACCTTTTGGTTGGTTTGTATTGATCACCAAAGTGTTTTCGTCAGCATTCAAATTTCCTCTTTTACCTTCGGAATAATTAAAGCCTTTTATTCTTCCAGTTGCTGCATTTTGATACTTAATTTCGTGCTTATCCAGCAATTCTTTTAGTAAAGCAATTTTATCGGGATTTCCCTTTACCGCGTAAGATTTGTATTCCAGATTTGCATTATCAAAATACTTTTTAAATTCAGAATTTAAAGCATTAATATTTTTAGTAGCAACTTCAATAGTTGAAAGTCCGGTGGTGTGATGATGCGCTACCCGATCTTTTAAAGTGAGTTCGTAACCTTCATCGGTATTAATTCCCAATCCGGCACGACCGTGACCCGCCTGTTCGTAGGTCATTCCAATGGCGCCCATATAAGTTGGGTAGGTGTCTCCATAACTTGGGTATAGCAAATCAAAACGTTCTTTGGTAAAAAACAACCAGCCTTCTTCATCAAAATATTCGGCGTGGTTTTTCCCTATTTCGGTTTGAAACTCCCTTTGGAAAGGGGTGATAATTTCGTGAAAAGGTTCTGCCGCGGGTGCAAAATAATAAGGTTCATTGATGCCCTGCTCGTGAAAATCTACGTGAATATGTGGCATCCACTGGTTATAGATTTTAAGTCGTTGCTGGGTTTCCACCTGCGTGGCCCAGGCCCAGTCGCGGTTAAGATCAAATAAATAATGATTTGGTCTTCCGCCCGGCCAGGGTTCGTGATGTTCCGCTGCTGCTTGCAATGGACTGTAGGGCTCTGCTTTTACCTGGTTGTACCAGTTTACGTACCTATCGCGCCCATCAGGATTTACATTGGGGTCTATAATTACCACGGTATTTTCCAGCCAATCCTGTTTTTCGGTGATCAGGGCATATAAAGTTTTCATCGCAGCTTCGGTACTGGAAGCTTCATTGCCGTGCACATTATAGCTTAACCAAAGAATGGCTTTATCGGCTTCTCCATCAGTTTCAGAAATTCCGGTGTTTCCAAGATGATTGTTTCTAATTTCTTCCAGGTTCTGCAAATTTTTTTCCGAAGAAATCACCGCATAGGTAAGTGGGCGCCTTTCGTTGGTTTTTCCGTAAGTATGATATTCAACCAGCGGAGAATTCTCAGCTACCTGTTCAAAATAATTCACTACATCGGCGTGACGGGAGAATTGCTCCCCAATCTCGTAGCCCAGGAATTCTTCCGGACTTTGTAATTGTGCATTGATTTGTAAACCTAAAAAGAGAAAGACGACAGCGAGTAAAGTTGATTTCATTTATTGATTTTAAATGTTGAATTTAAGCTTAATAAGTTCCTTGTTATTCAAAAAGTCATTTTATCGTCATCCTGAACTCGTTTCAGGATATAAAGTTGATAGTAATTCGATTTACTTTAGAAGCTGAAACAAGTTCAGCTTGAAGTTTGATTATAAACCACCGATAATCGAGTAAAAACAGTATCTAGCGCCAAATTAACTAAAAATTAGCGAATAAAATTCTTAACTTCGGT
>NZ_CAXAVR010000191.1:0-2698 GCF_963972535.1 uncultured Salegentibacter sp. | reverse complement strand
AAGGACTGAAAATCCTTGTGTCCCTGGTTCGATTCCTGGAGGCACCACCTTAAAAGCCCGATACACATAGTGTTTTCGGGCTTTTTTAATTTTAGTTTCAGTTATTTTGCAAAATTCTAAATCTCCTTAAAAATAAAAAAGCCTCTTTCCGAATACACGGAAAAAAGCTTCTCATTGGTTAGCCAAATCCACACAACATAGGATATTACTGGCTAACTACACGCCCTGAATTAACAAGGCAAACAACACAACTTAATTTTAATACTAAAATTCAATTATACTCTTTAGTACTGGGTTTTAAAACCCAAATTTTTTTTATAAGCAAACACTTAATTCATTTACTAATGCTTACCTCTTTCAAAAATAACCGGAGGGTTTAAAAGAGGGCTGGCAAATATACAATTTCTTCTTTCTATTAAACAAATAAAAAATTTCTCTGTTTATTTTTGTGAAAATTCCAATTTTTCTATCTGTACAAATTCGGAATTTCCGGATTACTTATTTTACATTTTTAAAAATTAAATATTTGATTTCAGCCCTGGGCCGTAAGCTTTTCATAATTTTGAGCCTATGAAGCACTATTACTGCTTATTTTTAAGTTTGGCTATTTTACTCTTAGGTTGCCAAAACAAAGAGGTGGATACCCAGGAGAATAAATATCCGGTAGATTCAGTTTCTTATTTCCTTGAAAAAGCAAAAGCCACCGATTCTATTCCCCAAAAAATAATTTTTTTGAATGAAGGGCTCCAAAAAGTTCAACAAAACTCTGATACTTTATTGCCTTTATTGCTGGACTATAAAATTTATTATCACAACCGACTAAAAGAATATGACAGCGCCCTCTTTTTTGCCGATAGCCTTGAGCGTGTTGCAAATTTCCAAAAAGACACAAACTGGATTGCGCTGTATTTCTATCGAAAAGCGGTTACTAATCGGTATTTGGAAAATCAGGAAGGAGTCTTTAAAAACGCGTTTGAATCTCGAAAAAGATATCTTCAAATAGGAGACAGCATTAAAGCTGCACGCAGAACTCTCGAAATGGCCGTTGCTCAAAGTCGAATGCAAGATTATACCGGCAGCCAGGAATCGGCTACAGAAGCTTTACGCTATCTTAACAAAGAAAAAGATGCCCAATATCTCAGTAGTGCTTATAATATAATTGCTATTGCGTATCGCAACCAGGGTTTTTATAAAGATGCTTTAAAAGAATATCAAAATGCACTTCACTATGCCACAAACCTGGAAGATAGTCTCACATACCAAAATAATATTGCACTGGTTTATGAGGATCAGGAAGAATATAAAAAAGCAGAGTTTATTTTTGAAAAGATTCTTTCAAAAGTTTCAGAACAGGACTATAAGTCTAGAGCGCGCTACCTTGATAACTTCGCTTTTAATAAATGGTTACAGGATTCAGAAAAGAATATTTCATCAGAGTTATTACAGGCGCTACGGTGGCGTAAAGAACAAAATGATAATACAGGCATCACAGCAAGCTATGAGAATTTAGCGCAGTTTTATGAAAATCGAGATAAAATAAAAGCTATAGATTATGCTAAAAAATGGTTAGAAACTGGTAAGAAAAATAATAAGCTTCAAGCACAAATAGACGCATTAAAAAGGCTTATTAACTTAAATTCCGGTAAAGGCGATGAAACAAATTACGTAGCGGAATATATTCGGTTAAACGATAGTTTGAACAAATTAAATTTACAGGCAAAAAATACTTTTGCCAAAATTAAGTTTGACGAAGAACGGAAGCAGCAGCAAATATCAGGCTTAGAAGCTTCTGCAGCATTGCAGGCAGTAGAAAACCAGGAAATAAAACTAAGAAATTACATGCTGCTCTTTTTTGCCATTTTAGTAATTGGGATAGCTATTTTTATCATTTATTATAATAGGCAAAAGCACAAAAAAGAAAAAATAAGAGAAATTTATAATACTGAAACCCGAATCTCAAAAGTAATTCACGACGAACTAGCGAACGATGTTTATAATGTAATGAGCAGCATGGAGACTATAGCTCCAAATGAAACGATGGATAAACTGGAGCAAATCTACAACCGCACAAGAAATATCTCCAGGGAGAATAGCAATATCACCACCGGTCCCGGATATCTAAACCATCTAATTGCATCGCTCTCCAGCATTTGCCCTGAAAATACACGGCTAATTATAAGCGGAGAAAAGAATATTATTTGGAGTAAGATTAAGGCCGAGAAAAAACTTATAATCTACAGGGTATTACAGGAAATAATGGTGAATATGAAGAAACACAGCAACGCCAGTCTTGTTGCTTTGATTTTTAATGAAGAAGAAAAAAAGCTTAAAATAGATTATTCAGATAATGGGAAAGGGAGTTCTATGCAAGCCATCAAAACCGGAAATGGTTTGCAAAATGTGGAAAACCGTATTTTTTCCATAAATGGAAAACTTACTTTTGAAACTGAAAAAGGAAAAGGATTAAAAATTATAATCTGTATTCCGCTATAGATTTTCTTATGTTTAAAAAAGTCCTTGTTGCAGAAGATATGGATAGTATTAACCAGGCTGTTTCCCTTGTTTTAAAAGATCTGGGAATTACAGAAGTTGTTCATGCTCAATATTGTGATCAGGCGTGGTTAAAGGCAAAAAGAGCTATTAAGGACAACAATCACTTTGATTTACTTATTTGCGACCTCTCTTTTAAACAGGATTA
>NZ_CAXAVR010000190.1:0-2711 GCF_963972535.1 uncultured Salegentibacter sp. | reverse complement strand
GTTTTATTTTTCCTGGCATAATAATGATTTCCGATTCTAATATGGGTTTCTTCCATTAGACGTAGAATAAGCGCCAGGACTTTTTTGCGACTCATTTCGGGTAAATCCAGGTCTTTATCTACTTGTTTTCTTATTTTAGGCAGGTTTTCTCCAAAGGCTGCCATTTTAAAGAATTTGGTTTCATTTCTTAATTTGCTCCAGGTAGGATGGTAAATATATTGTTTGCGGTTTTTTTCATCGCGGCCCACAACCTGTAAATGGCCATTTTTTAAATGTGTAATTCTAACTTCTTTCCAGCCCGGGGGAATTACTAAACTTTTTATCCGTTCTAGTGTTTTTTTATCTTTTACATGTTCTCCTTTATAAAAATATGAAAATCCCCGACCTACTTTTTTTCGGTTAATAGAAAGGTGCTCTTCAGAAACGTATATTAGGTTGGCAAAATCTATAGCCTGGTATGGATCTGAAATAAAATTATTTATTTCTTCAGGAGAAATGGTCATTTCTCTTTTTCACTAAATATAATTGGAAAAAAGGCCGGGCTATAATAAAGAATTGTGAAAGTATCTATAATTAAATGACAAAGCCCTTTTCGGAATTTCTTCTGAAAAGGGCTTTTCTCAAAATAAAAGAGATTAATTATTTAATCAAAATAACTAAAACTATCTCCATCCTTTATTTTTAGAACACTTTCGTAAATTAATTTAATAACATTTTCTACATCGGTTTTATGTACCATTTCCACTGTAGTATGCATATATCTTAATGGAAGCGAAATTAAAGCGGAAGGAACCCCGCCGTTACTGTAAGCAAAAGCATCAGTATCGGTTCCAGTAAACCTTGAATTCGCCATACGCTGAAACGGAATTTCTTTTTCCTGGGCAGTGTCAATAAGTAATTCCCTTAATTTATTTTGAACCGCGGGAGCGTGGGCAATTACAGGACCGTGACCAATTTTAGTATCGCCGGTTTTCTTTTTATTTATCATTGGCGTATTGGTATCGTGAGTAACATCGGTAACAATAGCTACGTTTGGCTTAATACGGTGGGTGATCATTTCTGCTCCCCTAAGTCCAATTTCTTCCTGCACCGAGTTGGTGATATAAAGCCCGAAAGGCAATTTTTTACCATTCTCCTTTAATAATTTTGCAACCTGTGCGATCATAAATCCGCCCATACGGTTATCCAGGGCTCGGCAAACAAACTTATTTTCATTAAGTATAAAAAATTCATCAGGGTAGGTAATTACACAACCAACGTGTACACCCAATTCTTCAACTTCATCTTTACTTGTACACCCAACATCTATACAAATATTATCTATTTTTGGAGATTGCTCTTCATCTTTATCACGTGTGTGAATGGCCGGCCAGCCAAAAACACCTTTTACTATTCCTTTTTTAGTATGTATGTTAACACGTTTTGATGGCGCTATTTGGTGATCGCTACCTCCGTTTCTTACCACATAAATAAAACCCTCATCGGTAATATAATTTACGTACCACGAAATTTCGTCAGCGTGTCCTTCTATTACAACTTTATATTCGGCTTCAGGATTTATAACTCCAACTGCGGTCCCGTAGCTATCTGTGAAGAAATCATCTACATAGGGTTTTAAATAATCCATCCATAATTTCTGCCCTTCAGATTCGTAACCCGTAGGTGCGGCATTGTTAAGGTATTTTTCGAGGAAATCTATAGATTCCTTATCAAGTATACTGTCTTTGCTCATAGTTTTGAATTTTCACGAATTTAATAAGAATTAAATGTATGGCAACTCATTATTGATTAATTTTGGAATGATTTTAGTAAGATAGGAGAGGTAAATAATGAGCAAATGCTTAGAAAGTTTTTTTTAATAATATTCTTTATAGCTTTTAGTCTTTCCGGACTTTTTGCACAGGAAAATTTTCCTAGTGAAGATACTTTGCAAAAAAAATACATGATTATTGCCGGTGATACGGTGCCAAGGGAGAGTATAGATCTTAATGAAGTGGTGATTTTAAAAAAGCTTCATTTTAATAGTCTTGCTGAAAGAAAGCAGTACCTTATATTAAGGAGAAAAACCCGGAAGGTTTATCCTTATGCCAAATTAGCTTCAGAAAGATTAATAGCACTTAATTCCAGACTGGAGGAAATTGATTCCCGATCGGCTCAAAGAAAATATACAAAGATTGTTCAGGACTATATAGAGGATGAATTTTCTGCGGAATTAAAAAAGCTCACCCATACCGAAGGCCAGATTTTGGTAAAGTTAGTACATAGACAAACCGGTACCACCGCTTTTAATCTTATTAAAAATTTAAAAAGTGGTTGGCGGGCTTTCTGGTACAATACAACGGCTAGTTTATTTGAAATATCTTTAAAAGAAGAATTTGATCCCAGAAATAATCATGAAGATTATTTAATTGAAGATATTTTGCAGCGTTCTTTTGTGAATGATATATTAGAACCACAGGCTACTGCTTTAGATTTTGAATACGTAGAACTCACCGATAAATGGAGTAAAAGACCTGGTAGATTAAATTAACTTTTGTCTCCCCCATATTTCTTTAAAATTTTTTATCTTACAAGTTCCTTTTATTGAGAAGTTTAGGAATTGGTTTTAAGATTTCTTTAAAAAATTATTATTTGGAGCTTGCGGGGGAATAAAACAGCAGTATATTTGCACCCGCTTTGGGACACAACGAGGGTTGGGAAGTAAAGTGGGA
>NZ_CAXAVR010000189.1:0-2782 GCF_963972535.1 uncultured Salegentibacter sp. | reverse complement strand
GCAAAGTATTTTAGCAAAGAATTACGCTGCGCGTTTATCTTTCCGTATTGAATAAGTTTATTGAGATAAACATTATCACTCTGGGAGATCACACCATCCATAAATTTTCGGCGGGTTTCGCTTCCTTCAATTATAAGATCACGATCGGCCGGAGAAATAATTACCGTAGGAATAAAGCCAATATGATCACTGAATTTTTCATAGGGCTTATTGTTCCGCTTTATAACTTTTTTTTGTCCGCGTTTAGCGCTTACTAATATTTGTTCCTCTTTTTGTGATTTTTCAAACTGTCCTTCAACCACAAAAAAATCAGCATCGTGATTAATGTTTTGGCTGGTAATTGGGTTAAAATAGCTTTTTCCAAAAGCCAAATGATAAATACTATCTAAAACGTTGGTTTTGCCAACGCCATTATTGCCTACAAAACAATTTATTTTCGTGTCAAACTCGAAAGAAGCTGAATCCAGGTTTTTGTAATTAACTAAAGAGAGTTGTTTTAAAAACATAAAATGCTGTTGTTCAGCTTTTTGATATTTGTATAATAGAATTCTGAAAGTAAAGCGAATGACCCGAAAATATTAAAAAAATACAAATAATTTCCCTTTTAATTTTGAATAAAAATCATATTTTTGCCACGCATTAAACAGTTTTTATGGCAACTTACAAGAAAAAAGGATATAAACCATCTAATAAGGAAGAACAGCAGAAACAGGTAGAAGACGAATCTACAACTGCTGAAGTATTTAACACTCTTGACGAAGGTGCTGGCAGGACCGAAACCTGGGTAGCAGAAAATCAAAAGTATATTTATATCATTGTTGCCGTAGCAATCGTAGCCGTTTTAGGTTACCTTGGTTACCAACGTTTTGTAAGTGAACCAAAACAGGAGGAAGCGGCCAATGAAATGGCTCAGGCTCAAAACTATTTTGCTTCGGCTTTAAACGCATCTGGCGCTGAGCGCGATTCACTTTTCACGATGTCTTTAAATGGTGGTGAAGGTAAATATGGTTTTCTTGATATTATAGATAACTACGGAAGTACCGATGCAGCAAACCTTGCAACTTACAATGCCGGTTTCGCTTATTTGAACACCGGAAATTACCAGGAAGCAATCAATTATCTTGAAGATTTTAATAGTGATGATGAAGTTCTGGCTGCTTTAGCTACTGGCGGAATTGGAGATGCTTTTATGCAATTAGAACAACCGGAAGAAGCTCTAGATTATTACGAAAAGGCTGCTTCTATGCGTTCTAATGAATTTACAACACCAAAATTTTTACTTAAAGCAGCAATAACCGCTTTAGAAGTGGGGCAACCAGCTGAAGCCGAAGAACACCTTCAGAAAATAAAAGATGAGTATCCAGAAGCTCCAGAAGCTGAGCAGGTGCCAATCTATATGGGGCAGGCTCGTGCTGCAAAACAATAATTATGGCTACAGAAGGAAATAACCTTTCAGATTACGATAAAGACCAACTTCCCGATGCGAGTGATTTTCGCATCGGGATTGTTGTTTCAGAATGGAACGATAAAATTACCGAAGGCCTTTATGAAGGCGCTTTTAACGCACTTATAGAAAATAAGGTACAGGAAAAGAGAATTGTTCGGTGGAATGTACCCGGCAGTTTTGAACTTATTTACGGTTGCAAAAAAATGCAGGAAAGTTATGATATGCTTGATGCGATTATTGCTATTGGAAGCGTAATTGAGGGAGAAACAAAACATTTTGATTTTGTTTGTGAAGGCGTTACCCAGGGTATAAAAGACTTGAATGTACAAAACGATACTCCAATTATCTTTTGTGTTTTAACCGATCAAAATATGCAACAGGCCATAGATAGAAGTGGCGGGAAGCACGGTAATAAAGGTACTGAAGCTGCCATAGCTGCTATTAAAATGGCTAAATTACGCCAGGACGCCAGATTTTAAATAAAAATATACATCGGCATTATTATTGTTGATTTCTTTTTAAGCTCGTTCGCTTCGGTTTTTTGAAGCAATTTGAGTAAATTTGAACTACCACAGAAAATCAACATATTTTGAAAATCAAAATTCATAAACCCAGAAAGAATGCCCGGTATAATTACACCCCACGTTATTATAAGGGGAAGGATACGGGTAATATTTATAGTTTTGATTCAAAATTTAGTAAGTATAAAGAAACTACAAATGCCATAGATTTTGGCTCTCAATGGGCTGAAGTGCGTAAATCAAGTAGAACCCGGGGAAACCGGGAGATTAATAAGCGATTGCTCATTATTATTATGGTGCTGGTTCTTATTTTTCTATGGATAATTGACTTTGATCTGTCCATCTTTTCCAATCAACCCTAAATGACAGATATAATTCAACTTTTACCAGACCATGTAGCGAACCAGATTGCTGCCGGGGAAGTGGTGCAACGCCCTGCTTCGGTGGTAAAGGAACTCGTGGAAAATGCTATTGATGCTGGTTCTGGAAATATCCAGGTGGTAATTAAAGACGCGGGAAAAACTCTTATCCAGGTGGTTGATGATGGGAAGGGAATGAGCCTTACCGATGCCAGGATGTGTTTTGAACGACACGCTACTTCAAAAATTAAAGCTGCTGAAGATCTTTTTAGTTTGCAAACCAAAGGCTTTAGGGGAGAAGCATTGGCTTCTATTGCTGCAATTGCCCATGTAGAATTAAAAACGAAACCTGAAGATGATGAAGTTGGAACACAAATTAAAGTTGAAGGCAGTAAAGTTGCCAATCAGGATGTTTGTGTTTGCCCAAAAGGAACTTCGGTAAGTGTAAAAAACCT
>NZ_CAXAVR010000188.1:0-3002 GCF_963972535.1 uncultured Salegentibacter sp. | reverse complement strand
TGCTCTGAACCAACTGAGCTACGCGCCCTAAATATCAATAAAACTAAAGCTTTCAATAAGCTAAAAAAAGGCTTCCTTTTATAGAAGCCTTTTTAATTCTGTGGGCGCGAAGGGATTCGAACCCCTGACCCCTTGGGTGTAAACCAAGTGCTCTGAACCAACTGAGCTACGCGCCCTATTCCTGAATGCGGATGCAAATATAGATTAGTTTTTAATCTACACCAAGAAAAATTTCAAAAAAATTAAATTATTTCTGCAACGGTAAAAGTGCTACCTCCAACAAACACCAGATCTTCATCCAGGGCCGCTTCTACCGCGGCATCGTAGGCTTCTGAAACCGAATTAAATAAGCTCCCTTCCAACCCAAATTTAGCAGCTTTTTGTCGTAATATTTCCGTTTCCAATCCGCGAGGAACATCGGGTTTTGAAAAATAATAAATTGCCGATATAGGAAATAATGGAAGAATTTTATCTAAATCTTTATCGTTTACCACACCCAATACAATATGTAAGTGTTGAAACTTTTCTTTTTTAAGCTGTTTAAAAACCAGGCTTAAACCTTCGGTATTATGTGCGGTATCACAAATCACTTTTGGTTTTTCCTGTAATATATCCCAACGCCCCTGCAACGAAGTATGCAATTTCACACTATTAAGTCCGTTTCTTAGACCATCTTCGGGAATCTCCCAGCCTTTGTTACGTAATACTTTTACCGCTCCCAGCACACTTTTTATATTCTTGTTCTGATAATCGCCTTTAAGATCGGTATGATATTTATGGAATTTTAAATCTTCAGCAAAATAAATTTCTGAGTTATGTTGCTTAGCCTTTTCAGTAAAAATATCTGTAGTTTCTTTTTGTTTTTCACCAATAACTACAGGAATATTATCTTTTATAATTCCGGCTTTTTCTGAGGCAATTTTGGCTAAAGTATCTCCCAGGAACGCAGTATGATCTAAGCCTATATTAGTGATTACCGAGACTTCGGGAGTAATTATATTAGTAGAATCTAAACGACCACCCAGGCCTACTTCAATTACAGCAATATCTACCTTTTCCCTTGCAAAATGATCAAAAGCCATCCCTACGGTCATTTCAAAAAAGGAAAGTTCATTTTCGGTTAAAAAATCTCTGTTCTCATTGATGAATCCAACAACATTTTTCTTCGGAATAAATTTTCCGTTTACCTTAATACGCTCTCTAAAATCTTTTAAATGCGGAGAAGTGTACAAACCCACTTTATAGCCAGATTCCTGTAAAACAGAAGCTAACATATGGCTGGTAGAACCTTTCCCGTTAGTTCCTGCTATATGAACCGATTTGAATTTTTGATGAGGATTGCCTAAATGTTTGGCAAGTTTAATGGTGCGGGAAAGATCTTTCTTGAATGCCTGTGCTCCTACTCTTTGGTACATAGGCAACTGCTGAAACATCCATTCAACAGTTTTGGTATATGCTTCCACTTATTCAGAAAGTTTGAAATTATAAATAATTGTACCCACCTGGCGCGAAGGTGCGTTGTTATCGCTATTAAAGCGAGTAGCCATTGCCGCTCTTCTGGCAGGATCTGTAAGACAGGACGCACTGTTAGTTGTTCCTTTTACACCCGGCGTGGCATTAATAACCTGCCCGTTTTGGTTAACTTCTATACGCACTACCACTATCCCGGATTCATTACAATCCTGTACAAATTTTTCTTTATTTATTGCCCGTCTTCCACCTAAGCGATAATTACCATCACCATCCAGGCCAGAGCCACTACCATAATAGGAACTCGCGTTAGGATCACCATCTGGATCGCCTTTATCGCCGGCTTGATTATCGTTACCTTCTCCACCGCTTTCGGTTCCCGATCTTTCTGGACCGTTTAAAATACTACTCATAGCATCGGTAGTAGATTGGTCTGGTTTGGGTTCTGGCTTTTTAGCCGGGGGTTGTTCTACAGGCTTTTCCGGTTTCTTCTCAACTACTGGCTTTGGCTTTTGTTTTTCCTGAATTACCGGAGCTTCTTCAATTTGCTGTGTTACCACTTCTTCTTCCACAACCGGTTCTGGCTGCGTTTGAGTTTCGGGAACGGTAGTTTGCTGAGGAGCAGATTGTACCGGCTCGGTAGGTTGCTCTTCTCCTGAACCAACTTCAGAAGTTCCAAAATTTATAGCAATACCACTCTCTGGTGGGGGATCTAAATATTTAAAGCCTAACAGAAATAGCAATGCAATTAACAGCACGTGTAAGATAACCGTGATGGTAAAAGATTTTTTTTCGTGTTTGGTTTCTAACATGATTAGATTTATTCGGGTTTAACCGCCAGAACGATTTTATAACTATTTCGGTTTGCGATATCCATAACATTTACTGCCTTTTCTATTGGCACACCTTCTTCTGCTCTTAAAATAATGGTTGGCTTTTCTTCGCCTGCCAGTTTGGTTTTTAAAGTACTTTCTAATGCCGACTGTGAAATACGTTCATCGTCTACATAGAACTGAAGGTCTTTAGTGATGCTTACCGCTACATTTTGAACACTGGTTGTTTTTCCTTTAGCCTTTGGAAGTATTAGGTCTAAGGCTTCTGGAGTAATTACCGGCGAGGTGAGCATAAAAAAGATCAACAACAGGAATACAATATCTGTCATTGAGCTCATACTGAACTCGGGGCTTACTTTATTTCTTCCTCTTAAATTCATATTAAGCGGGCTCGTTTAACAGGTCAAGGAAATCTACTGCGGTAGCTTCCATTTGGTGTACAACTTTATCGGTTTTCACCACTAAGTGGTTATAACCTATATAAGCGATAATACCAACAATAAGTCCGGCAACGGTTGTGGTCATCGCGGTATAAATACCCTCAGCGAGTGCTCCCATTTGTGCCTGCCCACTACTTGTTGCCAATTCATGAAATGCAATTACCATACCTATAACTGTTCCAAGGAAACCAATCATTGGAGCTGCACCTGCAATAGTAGCCAAAATACTTACATTCTTCTCCAGTTTGTAAACTTCTAA
>NZ_CAXAVR010000187.1:0-3003 GCF_963972535.1 uncultured Salegentibacter sp. | reverse complement strand
ATAAGCGCAGTAAGTACCGTGATTTCATAATTAAACAAGCCTATTACCCCAAAGGCCCACATTACCCCAATGCAAACCGTAATCATAGAAATAATCGTGGCTCGAATTGACCTGAAAAAGAAGAAAAATATAAGCGAAGTTACCCCAAGTGCTGCGAGAATAAATAGCCCTATTTCATCAATTATATTCTGGGAATTCAGGGTTCTTATGTAAGGCATTCCAGAGACTTTTACGTCTATGCCTGTTTTTTCTTCAAAATTAGCAATAAGGGGTTGCAGCTCATCTATAACAAAGGTTTTCCGTTCTTTAGAATTAACGATCTCTTTATTTAAATAAATAGCCGATTGTAAAGTGTTGGAATGTGAACTATAGACCAGGTTTTCATAAAATGGTAACTCATTGTAAAGTTGATCCTGATATTGCTGAAGTTCTTCTTCGGTAGGATTATCTTCGGTAATAAAAGGCACCATCTCAAATCGGCTGGGATCTTCAAACTTTTTTAATTGCTGAAGATTACTAACCGAAATTGCATAATCTACCGCAGGGTAGGCTTCTAATGTTTTGGTAAGTTCTTTCCACGCTTCAAAATTTTCCGGTTTAAAGAGGGTAGAATCTTTTACGCCAAGCAAAACCAAATTCCCTTCCTCTCCAAATTTATCCAGAAACTCATTATAGGCAATATTGTCTTCGTGATCGTCTGGTAAAAGGTTGGCTTCAGTATAAGAAAAACGCATATTTTTCCACTGTGTGGAAAGAAATACCGTAGTGGCGATAATAAGTAAAAGTATAATAATCCTGTTCCGCAAAATTAATCGCGCAATTGAGTTCCAGAATCCGAAACTAAAAATCTTGGCCATGGGAAGTTTTTAAGCGAGCGCAAAGGTATAAAAAGGAAGCCTATTTAATGCTGTTTAAACTCCTAAAGTAGCTCAGGATTAAATATCTAAATGAAAAGTGAATTTAAATGCGAAATTTTCATCAAAAGTAGGCAAACTATAGGGGCCATAGCGGTAGGCCGCTCCCAGGCCAAAACCTACAAGTATTTTTTGAAGTTCTATTCCAAATTCATGATAACCCTGTTCTAAACTTTTAAACGGAATACTATGCCTTTCGGGATGGCTAATATCCCCAATGGCGTGGCGGGAAATAAATACAAGTTCTGGCTGAATTAATCTGTGAATATTTATGGGTCTTAATTGATGTTTTATATGTAACATAGCCTGCTTATCGCTAAAAAACTCGTTATATATCATGGTTTCAAAACTGCGTCTTCCTGCTACTGAAAACCGCCTGAGGATGCCATTGCGCCTGGGGCTGTTTGGCAGCGAATGAAATAAATGCGTAAGCGGAACTTCCCCTGTGGCATAATTGCCTTCCAGGATAATTTCGGTTCGGGATTGGTTAAGTCTTTTTATTTCGTGTTCTACCAAAAGTCCAAATTTGGTGTAATCAAAATCGCTTCCGCCAATTCCGGAAATTCCTTTAGTGATTTGGCCCGTAAACTTGGGGTAACCTTTTTCTATTAATTTGGTAGCAATTGGTGTTTTTAGAAATTTAGCAAATGGCCTCCATAAAAATGAAAATGTAGCTTCAGAAAGCGTGTATTCAGAAAATTCCTGGTCGTTTAGCAAAAAGCTGTAATCGCGAATTTGATAAATATCGCTTTTAGACAACCGAAGTTCAGTTTTAAAATTAGACCCGAATCTATGAGTTAAACCACTGCTTAACGTGCGATGTTCGTAGAAAAAATTGATATTTACAAAGCGCGGTTCTATAATAGAAAAATCGTTTTTGCCCTGTAGATAATTAAAACTTCCGGTTTCAACAATATCGCGGGTGTAGTTGAATTTAAGATCGGTTTCGGTAGCTTTATTTAAATGAATTGAGGTCCCCAGATTATACTTAAATACTTCATCTTTGGTACCATAAACCAGGTAGCCGTTTAAACTAAATTTTTTAGATAATTGTTCATTGGTCTTCCCGCCAAATCCCAGGCGAATGCCTTCGTAGTTATTAAATTTAAAGAATTTGCCAAGATCAAAATCCCAAAATCCCACCGGATAATAACCGGTTGCAATCGATTTTTGAAAGCTTATTTTTTCTTCAACTTCTTTTTCCTTAATAAGTCTTTCTGCTCGTTGGCGACTTAGCTTGTTTTGTGTGCTTAAAATTTCGGTTCTGTTTTCTTTCCAAAAATTATCTTCCCGGGAATTCGCATCAGCCTTAACCAAAATTTCAGCTGATGTTTCTAACCTTCCCTCAGAATTCAGCTGAATATCAAAATTAGTGCTGGTTACATTTAAAAACAGGTTGGGATCACCTCTTCCCGGGGCAAGAATATTATTTAGAATAGATTCTTTTTTCTGAAGTGTTCCTGCAGAAATCACTCCGCCAAAAACCGAAATCGCCTGGTCCCCATTTCCTGGTCTAATGGTGATTTTTTGCGTTTTTGGAAACCATAAATTTTCGTCGGGGAAATATTCGTATTCCTGATCTATTTCTAGTTTTATGGCGCCCAAAAGCTGGGCTTTTGCCTGCTGTATGGCGTATGTTTTGGTATCTAAATAAAGCACGCCTTCTAAGCCCGCAACGGCACGTTGCCTTTTAGGTTTAAAATAAATTACATAAGCCGGGCGGGAAGTTGTAGTGGTATCTAAAATTTTAAACGAATAATTTCTGAAAGCAGAATTTTGCAAGGGCGCGGCATAATCGGTTTCAAAAATTCTAAAATCTTTATCGTAGAGTGAAAATGGATTTACCGAAAGCGATAAAATCTCGTACACCGGTTCTTCAAATCCGGCGGTTTGTAAAGCCTGAACTTCTTCTTTTAAACCTTCTGCCTTGGAAAAATAAAATCTTGAAACTTTTTCTGAAAAATAACTTGCAGCCGAATTTATTATGGTACCAATTTCGAGATTGGTGCTATCGCTCGCCATTTCCAATGTGGCGGTTTCATTGTCTACAATAAATTTATTATAGTTTTTAAAATTGAATTTTTGCAGT
>NZ_CAXAVR010000186.1:0-3010 GCF_963972535.1 uncultured Salegentibacter sp. | reverse complement strand
CCATTTACGGTAAATTCATCTTTTCTACCTGCAAGCCGATTTTTATAAGCATCCCTATACCGGTTCCATTCTTTATTATTGTTGATATAAAAATAAACTCCGGTACCAATTCCCGCATATACCAAAGGAATTTTCCAATACCTGTCGTTATATGCCTGTCCCAGACCCGGTAATATAGCCGAATAAAATGCAGCTTTAGCGGGTGCGAGGGCATTGTAAGGTTTATAATCTTTTTCTTCTGAAACAGTATCTGGCACTTCAGGAGTTTCAACCATTAAAGAATCTTCCTGGGCCGTAAGTGTAAAAACAAACAACAGAAAAAAAACAGATAATAATGCCCGATTAATCTTCACCCTGAATAAGTTTTTTTAACCTATTAAAATCTTCTTCGGAAGAAAAAGGAATACTAAGTTTCCCCGAGCCTTTTTTAGTGACTTTCACATCAACTTTGGTTCCCAGGTATTCTGAAAATTCTTTAATTCCTTTTTTATAAGTAGTAGGAACTGCAGCCGTTTTCCTGGAAGTTTTTGAAACTTTTGAGCCTTCGTTTACTTCACGCACCAATTGTTCAGTTTCTCTTACCGACAATGATTTTTGAAGTATTTTCTCGTAAATATCCAGTTGCTTTTGCGGATCGCTAACATTTATAAGTGCGCGCCCGTGACCCATACTCATAAAGCCGTCTCGCATTCCTGTTTGAATAATTGGATCGAGTTTTAAAAGACGTAAGTAGTTGGCAATAGTAGAGCGATTTTTACCAATGCGTTCACTTAATTGTTCCTGGGTAAGGTTTATTTCATCTATTAAACGCTGATAGGAAAGCGAAATCTCTATAGGATCAAGATCCTGGCGCTGAATGTTTTCTACCAAAGCCATTTCTAAAGATTCCTGGTCGTTGGCAATCCTTATATAAGCCGGAATCGTTTCTAAACCTACTAATTTTGAAGCGCGATAACGGCGTTCTCCCGAAACCAGCTGGTATTTATCAAAATCCAGTTTTCTTACGGTAATTGGCTGGATTACTCCAAGTTCTCGTATTGAAGATGCGAGTTCTTTAAGATTGTCTTCATTAAAACTTGTCCTTGGTTGGAAAGGATTTACTTCAATAGATTCTAAATCCAGTTCTACAATATGTCCAACTAGTTTGTCGGCATTTTTATCTTCTGCAGATTGGATATCGTTTTGCGGATCTTTCAATAAAGCTGAAAGTCCACGTCCTAATGCTTGTTTTTTGGTCGCCTTCGCCATCTTCTACGAGTTTTTCTTTATAATTTCATGTGCCAGGCTCAAATAATTGCTGGCTCCTTTGCTGCCCGCATCATAGTTAATAATGCTTTCCCCATAACTTGGGGCTTCACTTAAACGCACATTTCTTTGAATGATTGTATCAAAAACCATCTCGCCAAAATGCTTCTGCACTTCTTCTACAACCTGGTTAGACAACCTTAAGCGAGAATCATACATAGTAAGCAATAGACCTTCAATATCCAGTTTGTTATTATGAATTTTTTGAACGCTTTTAATGGTATTCAGTAATTTTCCTAAACCTTCCAGCGCAAAATATTCACACTGTATTGGGATAACCACAGAGTCTGAAGCGGTCAAAGCATTTAAAGTTAATAAACCCAGGGAAGGCGCACAGTCAATTAAAATAAAATCATACAGCTCTTTTAGCGGGGTAATAGCCTTTTTCAGCATAGATTCCCTGGCATCCTGATCTACCAATTCAATTTCTATAGCTACAAGGTCTATATGAGCAGGAATAATATCAAGATTTGGGGAACTGGTTTTTTGAATGCATTCTTCAGGAGCTATCGAGTCTTCAAAAAGTTGGTAAGTACCTAATTCAACCTCTTCCACGTCAATTCCTAGTCCGGAAGTGGCGTTGGCCTGTGGGTCTGCATCTATTAACAATACTTTCTTTTCAAGTACTCCAAGCGAAGCGGCCAGGTTTACCGAGGTGGTGGTTTTGCCCACTCCTCCCTTTTGGTTTGCAATAGCAATGATTTTACCCATTAAGTCTTTATGATTTTTGAAGGGTAAAAATACAATTTATTACAGGTTTATAAAATGATTTTGTTAACAGCTTATACATAAAAAACCGATTGTTGCCAGAAGAGCACAACAATCGGTTTTAAATAAATTTATTTCAGTAGATTTAATCTCTATTAAAAGGGAGTTAGCTCCCCTTCTTAGATTTAATCATTGCTTCCAATTGATCCCACATTTCCTCGGGGATTGCTTCCAATAAGTTAAACTGCCCGGCACCTTTAAGCCATTCTCCACCATCTATGGTAATTACTTCGCCGTTTACATAAGCTGAAAAGTCTGAAACCAAATAAGCAGCAAGGTTTGCCAGTTCCTGGTGCTCTCCAACTCTTTTTAGTGGTACTTTTTTAGCAAGATCGAACTTGTCTTTTAAATCTCCCGGCAATAACCTATCCCAGGCGCCTTTAGTAGGGAAGGGGCCGGGTGCAATTGCGTTGAACCTAATTCCGTATTTTGCCCATTCTACCGCTAAAGAGCGCGTCATAGCCAAAACTCCTGCCTTCGCCGTAGCACTTGGTACTACATACGCAGAACCTGTCCACGCGTAAGTGGTTACAATATTAAGTACCGTTTTATCTTTTTGTTTTGTATCTATCCAATGTTTTCCAAGCGCCATGCTACAGTTTTTACTTCCTTTAAGCACTATATCAATAATGGTATCAAAAGCGTTGGCGCTTAATCTTTCAGTTGGAGAAATAAAGTTTCCTGCAGCATTGTTTAATAAAACATCTATGCTTCCAAATTCTTTTAGAACTTCATCACGCATGTTTTCTACCTGATCGTAATGTCTAACATCGCATTGAACCGCAAAACATTTACCTCCGGTTTCATCTTCCAGCTCTTTGGCTGTGTTTTGAAGTTTTTCCAGGTTTCTGGAAGTAATAGCTACATTAGCTCCAAGTTCCATAAAGTATTTGGTCATTGCTTTCCCAAGGCCACTTCCTCCGCCGGTTACGATAAT
>NZ_CAXAVR010000185.1:0-3125 GCF_963972535.1 uncultured Salegentibacter sp. | reverse complement strand
TGGAAATTGTAAAAACTGCACTACTCTATTTAAACAGTCCGTATGCCTGGGGCGGAAAATCGCCGCTGGGAATTGATTGCAGCGGACTTACACAAATGGTTTATAAGCTAAACGGCTACCAATTAAATAGAAATTCAGCCGATCAGGCTAAACAAGGTGAACCACTTAGTTTTATTGAAGAAAGTGAAGCCGGAGATCTTGCCTTTTTTGATGATAAAGAAGGAATAATAGATCACGTAGGTATTATGATGAACGATAACTACATTATTCACGTAGATGGAAAGGTTAGAATTGATCGCATTGATCATTCAGGAATTTTTAATGCCGAATTAAAAAGACATACCCACCAATTGCGGGTAATAAAAAAGATCATTTAAGATTTATCGAAAATCGTGGAAAAGTTTTGGTTTTCTACTTTCTCTGGGAAATTTTAGTTTTTCTATTTTTTCTACGGAAGTTTTTTCTAATGTGACCTTCACTTTTAATCCAGATTGTAAATGCTCCTGAAGCTTACTAGTTTCAGTAAAATCATTCGGAATCCTTATCAGGATTTCATCCGTTTGATTTTCATTTGAACTTGCTTCAATAACAAAGATTTTCAGGGAATGAAAAGCCGTAAGTAAATTGATGATTTGCTGCGGATAAAGTGTAGTTCCTTTTAATTTTATCATTTGCTTTTTACGCCCAACAGGAGTGCTAATTCTCATTGACTTTCTACCGCATTCACAATTTTCACCATAGAATTTCACCATATCCCCGGTGGCAAATCTCACCAATGGCATTGTTTGGGTTTGCAAAGGAGTGACTACTAATTCTCCAATTTCACCAGGATTCACAGCATCAGCATTTTCATCTAAAACTTCAGTAAAAATCAAATCGGGCAAGCTATGATTTCCGGTGTGGAATTCACACTCGGTAAAAGCCGTACCCATTTCTGTACTGGCGTAGGTAGAAAATAATTCTATATCCCATAAATCCTTTAATTTTTGTCCTAAAGAATTCAGACTGAAATCTGGGTTTCGCAAAGGTTCGCCAATACAAACAGTAGCTTTAATCGAAGAGCTTTTATAATCAATTCCATTTTGCCTGGCAAAATCGATCATTTTCAACAAAAATGATGGAACTGCGACGAGAAAACCAGGTTGAAATCGTTCTATAGATTCCCACTGCAATCCGGGCAGACCGCTGCCGGTTCTTATAATCCCGGCTCCCAGTTTTCGTAATCCTAAAAAGTAAGCCATCCCGGCCATAAATCTGCGATCTAAAGTCGTAGTAAGTTGCACCACGCTAGATTTCTTGACTCCTACCATTTCAAAAGACTGACGTTCATTTTCTGCCAGCCGATCTAAATCGGCGTCATTTAAGGCAAAACTAACGGGATTGCCTAAAGTTCCTGAAGTGGTAACATAATCTATAATTTCATCTTTAGGAACCGCAATAAATTCTTGATTATAATGCTGTAAATCTTCTTTAGTAGTAATCGGGATCTTTCTGAATTCCTCATAAGATGGAATTCCTTCAATATCAATTTTACAATCTGTAAAACGCTTTTTATAAAATGGAGAATTTGCCACAACGTAACTTAGCTGTATTTTTAGCAATTCCTCATTCTTATTTATATCGTAGAAATTAGTCATTTAGATTTTGCGGTAAGATTTTTTTATCATTTTATCTAAGTATTCTTCATCTGGTAAAGTGGTTACTTGCCTCCTTTTTGCCTGCTTATAATTGATCACCGCTTTTTTAAATTCTTTTTGCTGAAAATAATAATCTCCGGCAATTTTATAAACTTCCCAGAAATGAGGATTTAAATACTTTAAACGCTTAATTTTATCTTCTGAAACTTCTTGTTCTTTAGAAATGGCTTCAATGATTTTCCCATTTAATTTTCTGTATTTCTCGTAATCTTTATAAGCTTCAGTATTTACAAAAAGATCTTCTGCAATGTTTTCTTCAGCAAGCATAACACTGCCAGAAACATTTCCAGCTTCAAACTTTTTAAATGCAGTATCAAGGTCGTAAGCCACAAAAGCACCCAATTGATAAGGATTCGCAGATATCCAAACCTTATTTTCTTCAGGTTTAAAAATAATGCCGTGGTGGGCAAGCAATTGATTAATAGCCATTTCATTTCCCGTTCCCAGCTTAACACCTTCTAAACCTTCTTTGTTCCTTAATATTTCAGCAGCTTTTTGAGGGTTTAATTTCTCTTTTTCAGAAAGTAACTCCTGCATTCTATCAAATCTATACTGAGTATGGCTTTCCTCAATGGTTTTTAAGTTTCGGTTATCTTCCGCATAAGCTTCACTTTGAAAATGATTGCTGCAAATTAATTTATTAGAATTTTCAACTTCAAAAACTCCAAAATTTCCCGGAGCTACTTCAATTAAGATCGCCCTACCTTCTTTTGCGCTCCCCACCATAATAGATTCCGAAACAAAAACTTCACGCTTTTTAGCGATCTCTATGGCTTCGGTAGTTGAAGTTGCATATTGAAGAATTTCACGGGCAACCAAACTAATTGGAGTTTTGGCCTGCAACGGAATTTTACTTTTTCCAGCATTTATGGTTACACTTATTCCCTTTTCATTCAAACCACTCACAGAACCAATCATCCCGGCCCAGGTGTACATCATAAACTTATGCCCTTTATCGGGATTAACAAAGGCTGCAATCTTTTCTTCCGCAAACTCATCTCCCGCATAGAAATCGAAGTTCCGCCCAAGTAGTAATTGTCCGTCTTCAGTTTTATCGTCCCAGGCGGCAAAAGAAGTACAGCCTACCAACATCAAATCCTGCAACGCGTGACCTATATCGTGTGCTCCATGGAAATAGAGCATACGCACATAAGCCGGGGCAAAATCATTGTACTTTTCCAATCCAAAAAGAGAGGTGCCGTAAATTTCCTGTTTATATTCTTCGGGGACGTGCAGGTACATTTTTCGGTTAAACCAGGCGACTGTTTTCTTTAAGAAATTTCGGTAACCGGTTTCAGGAACCAACTCATAGATATTCTCCATAAAGGCAGTTTCTTGTTTATGCATCAACTCCCGGGTTAGGCTTCCGCTAGTTACGCCACGTTCCAGCGCGTTGCCTTCAATATAAAGCTCCCAAATTCCGTGTTT
>NZ_CAXAVR010000184.1:0-3161 GCF_963972535.1 uncultured Salegentibacter sp. | reverse complement strand
AAATGCTGAAGGCTCTTCCCCAAAGGAGTAGATAATTTATCCTTAAATTTCTTCAAAATAATAGTACTTTTGCTGCTCTAAATTTTATAGATGAAAAGTTTTCAAAAAGAACTAAAACGAAGAAGAACTTTTGGGATTATTTCTCACCCCGATGCCGGTAAAACTACGCTTACTGAGAAATTGCTGCTTTTTGGTGGTGCTATCCAGGAAGCCGGGGCGGTAAAATCTAACAAGATCAAAAAAGGCGCTACAAGTGACTTTATGGAGATTGAACGCCAAAGGGGAATTTCGGTAGCCACTTCGGTTTTAGCTTTTGAATATAAAGATATTAAAATCAATATCCTGGATACTCCGGGCCACAAGGATTTTGCTGAAGATACTTTTAGAACCTTAACGGCTGTAGATAGCGTTATTGTGGTAATAGATGTTGCAAAAGGTGTAGAGGAACAAACTGAAAAACTGGTAGAGGTTTGTAGGATGCGAAACATCCCGATGATTGTTTTTATCAATAAAATGGACCGGGAAGGGAAAGATGCCTTTGAATTATTGGATGAGATTGAACAAAAATTAAATCTTACTGTAACTCCTTTAAGCTACCCAATTGGAATGGGTTACGACTTTAAAGGAATCTATAATATTTGGGAGAAAAATGTAAACTTGTTTACCGGTGATCCTAAAAAAGATATTGAAGATACTATTGAAATCTCTGATTTATCATCTAAAGAATTAGACGAACTTATAGGAAACAAAGCAGCCGATAATTTAAGAGAAGAACTGGAACTTGCCCAGGGCGTTTACCCTGAATTCGATAAAGAAGCTTACCTGGAAGGCCGATTACAGCCCGTGTTTTTTGGTTCCGCTTTAAATAATTTTGGAGTTCGTGAATTGTTAGATTGCTTTATCAACATCGCTCCAACTCCAAGACCAAAAGAAAGTGAAGAACGCTTAGTAAAACCAGACGAAGATAAATTTACCGGTTTTGTGTTTAAGATTCACGCCAATATGGATCCTAAACACCGCGACAGGCTGGCTTTTGTAAAGATCGTTTCTGGAAAGTTTGAGCGAAATAAAGCTTATTTGCACGTGAGACACAATAAAAATCTTAAGTTTTCCAGCCCAAACGCCTTTTTTGCTGAAAAGAAAGAAATTGTAGATGTTTCTTATCCCGGTGATATTGTAGGCTTACACGATACCGGAAATTTCAAAATTGGTGATACACTTACCGAAGGTGAAAATTTAAATTACCGCGGAATTCCAAGTTTCTCTCCAGAACATTTTAGATATATCAACAACGCCGACCCAATGAAATCCAAACAGCTCTCTAAAGGAGTTGACCAGTTGATGGATGAAGGTGTAGCGCAGCTTTTTACTTTAGAACTCAACGGAAGAAAGATTATTGGAACAGTGGGAGCGCTTCAGTTTGAAGTTATTCAATACAGGCTGGAGCACGAATACGGCGCCAAATGTACCTACGAAAATCTAAACGTTTACAAAGCAACCTGGGTAGAAGCTGAAGATGAAAAAAGCGAAGAATTTAAAGATTTTAAGCGTGTAAAAGCTAAATTCCTTGCGAAGGATAAAAAGGGACAATTGGTATTCTTAGCAGATTCCCAATTTTCATTACAAATGACGCAGGACAAGTATCGTTCAATTAAATTCCATTTTACTTCAGAATTTTAAGTTTCTGATTCTAAACCAGTAATGCTTAGATTGAAAGAAACCTATTAGTACGCTGTGTTTAATAGGACTTAATTTCATATATTTTCAGCATAATTAAGGTTTTATGAATCAATTAGATGAATTTGTCTCCCAATTTGCTTCGGCGGTTTGGGGACTTCCTTTGGTAATTTTATTAATTGGCGGCGGACTTTATCTGCTTATTTTATCTAATTTTCTTCCCTTTCGATATTTAGGACATTCCTTAGACCTTTTACGAGGGAAATATAATAACCCTAACGATCCCGGGGAAATCAATCATTTCCAATCACTTTCTACTGCCCTCTCCTCTACCGTAGGAATGGGAAATATTGCTGGCGTAGCCGTGGCTATCGCTTTAGGTGGCCCAGGAGCTATTTTTTGGCTTTGGGTTAGTGCAGTGGTGGGTATGGCCACAAAATTTTTTACCAACACCCTGGCGGTAATGTACAGAGGAAAAGATACCCAGGGAAATATTCAGGGTGGGGTGATGTATTTTATTGAAGAAGGTCTTGGAAAGAAATGGAAGTTTATGGCCATCTTTTTTAGTGTTGCTGGCCTTATTGGAGCATTACCGGTTTTTAATGTAAATCAGCTTACGCAGGCTATTAATTTTATTCTTTTAGAACCTAATAATATTCCCACCGGTTTTGGCACAAACCTTATTATCGGGATTATTTTGGTTATTTTAAATTCTGTAGTAATTCTTGGTGGATTACAGCGAATAAGCAAAACTGTTTCAAGATTGGTACCTGCAATGGTAGCCCTCTATTTTGTTTCGGTAATTATTATCTTGATCGTTAATTACGATGTTGTTCCTTATTACTTTTCAACGATTTTTACCGATGCTTTTGCTGCCGAAAATTATAAAGGCGAACCTATGCTTGGCGGCGTTCTTGGCGGCTTAATAATCCTGGGAGTAAGAAGAGGTGCTTTTTCTAATGAAGCAGGGATAGGAACCGCCACAATGGCTCACGGAGCGAGTAAAACCTCTGAACCTGTGCGAGAAGGATTGGTAGCAATGCTGGGGCCGGCAATTGATACGCTGGTGGTTTGTACACTTACTGCCCTATGTATCCTGGTAACGGGAATTTGGCAGACTACAGATGTAAATGGTGTAAGCCTTACCGCAGCCGCTTTTGAAGATTCTATTCCTTATGTGGGAGATTACCTGCTATTACTTTGTATAGCCGCTTTTAGTATTTCTTCTTTGTTCTCCTTCTCTTACTACGGAACAAAATGTCTTTCTTACCTGGCAGGGGCAGAAAACAAACATTATTACAACTATTTTTATATTATTAGTATCCTCCTAGGTGCAACCACTTCTTTAAGTATGATGATTAATTTAATTGATGGTTTTTTCGCTTTAATGGCAATACCAACGATGATTTCTACTTTAATCCTTGCGCCACGAGTGATGAAAGCTGCGCGAATTTATTTTAAGAAATATAAAGATTAGGGTATAC
>NZ_CAXAVR010000183.1:0-3227 GCF_963972535.1 uncultured Salegentibacter sp. | reverse complement strand
AACCGGGCTACGCTACACCCCGAGTAATTTTTTAATCGCGCTCGGCGCGATAACTTAAGTTTATAATAGCTAAAACTATTTTTAAACTTCAAAATTTCAATTTGAGTGAACTAATATCCCCCAAAGCGGGTGCAAATATAAGAAAACTTATCAGTCTACAAGAAAAACTTTAGATTTTTTATATCTTAGTTGAATCTTGCTGACAATGCAGGATAAGCTAATCACAAAAAAAATTATTATGAAGCGAATTTTATTATTATTGGGCTTGATTTTTACTTTTTCCGCCTGCGGAGATAATCAAAAATCTGATAAAAAAGCCGAGGTGGAAGAACCAACAGAAACAAATGCTCAGGATTCTGATAATCCGGTACCAAAAGAAATGCCAGAAGCTGTTTCTCCCGAAAATGAATATAAACACGAGGTTGTTGCAGAGAATATGTCAATTCCATGGGGCTTTGATTTTCTTCCCGATGGTAGCATCCTTGCAACCGAAAAAGGTGGCGATATTTATCATTTTAAAGATGGTAAACGTGTAGCTATTACAGGTGGTCCCGAAATTTACAATCAGGGGCAGGGTGGATTACTGGATATCGCCCTTCATCCCGATTTTGAGAACAACAATTGGGTTTATATCACCTATTCATCAGATGAAGGTGAAGGCGAAGGTGGAAATACTGCTTTAATGCGAGCCAAACTGGAAAACAATCAACTAACCGGTCGCGAAGATTTATACAAAGCCACTCCTAACTCTACCAGAGGCCAACATTTTGGATCACGAATTATTTTTGACGGAGAAGGTCATTTATTTTTTACTATTGGAGATAGAGGAAATAGAGATGTGAATCCGCAGGATATTACAAGAGATGGCGGAAAGGTATACCGACTTAACTTAGACGGAAGCGTACCTTCAGACAATCCTTTTGTAGGTGAAGAAAACACTATAGAAGCTATTTATTCTTACGGACACAGAAATCCGCAGGGTATGATTTTCAACGAAGAAACCGGTGAAGTTTGGGTTAATGAACACGGCCCAAAAGGTGGTGATGAAATTAATGTTGTAAAAGCTGGAAAAAATTACGGTTGGCCGGTAGTAACTTATGGTGAAAATTATGATGGCACCACTATTACTGAAGATAGAACAGGACCTGAATTTCAGAACCCACTTACCTACTGGTTACCATCAATCGCACCAAGCGGATTTGAAAAAGTAACTTCAGATAAATATCCAGAGCTTAAAGGAAACTTTTTAGTGGGTGCCCTTAAATTTCAATATTTAGAACATTTAGCCATAGAAAATGGAGAAGTAACTACACGTGAGAAATTATTGGAAGGTCTTGGAAGATTAAGAGATGTTCAACAAGGCCCTGACGGATTTATCTACGCTGCTGTTGAAGGAACGGGAATAGTAAAATTGCTACCCCTGGAGGAAGCTGAATAATTTATAATCCTAAGATCAAAGCTTAGGAATTAAAACATCATATTTATTTCTAATTTGGGGCAAATGTTTAAATTTGCCCCAAATTTTTTTAGATGCTCATTATAGGAATTACAGGTGGAACCGGTAGTGGAAAAACTACGGTAGTAAGGCAAATTATAGACGAATTAAAAAATGAAGAGGTAGATGTAATTTCCCAGGATTCCTACTATAAAGATCTAAGTCATTTAGCTAAAGAAGAGCGGGTTAAAACCAATTTTGACCACCCAAAATCTATAGATTTTGATCTTTTAGTTGAACATTTAAAAGAACTTAAAGCAGGCAATACCATTCAACAGCCTGTATATTCATTTACAGAACATAACCGCACCAAACAAACCCTGGAAACTCAACCCAGGAAAGTGGTGATTGTCGAAGGCATTCTAATCTTCGCCCATCCTGATATTAGGGAGATGTTTGATATTAAAATCTACGTTCATGCCGATAGTGACGAGCGTTTAATTCGCCGACTTAAGAGAGATATTTCTGAACGTGGGCGCGATTTAGATGAAGTTTTATGGCGATATCAAACTACGCTGAAACCAATGCACCAGCAGTTTATAGAACCTACCAAAGAATTTGCCGATATCATTATTCCTACCAACCGTTATAACACCGTTGCTGTTGATATTGTGCAAACCATAATCAAAGACCGCTTGACCTAATTTTGTATCTTTAAGCCAAATAGCCGATAAAAATTTAAGTTTTACGGTTTAACCAAAACAATCTTAATTAGTTACTGAAGTTAGAAGGTGTGAAATTAAAGGAATTAAGAAGCAAAAAATGGTTTAAAATTATTAGCAACAAATATGTGCTGCTAATAATTATTTTTGGAGGCTGGATGCTATTTTTAGATAGTAATTCCTGGTTAGTCCATAATGAACTCAACCAGGAAGTAGAGGAGCTTGAAGAAAACAGGCAGTATTACAAAAATGAAATCTCCAAAGATAAAGCAACCATACAACAGCTTCAGGATTCGGTAGAGATGGAAAAATTTGCGCGCCAGCAATATTATATGAAACGTCCCAATGAAGAAATATTCATCATTGAATACGACACAATTCAGGATTAATTTTTCAGAAAAACCACACAATGAAAGAATCATTATTTCAGGAATTTGAAGAAGTTTCTGCAAAAGAATGGAAACAAAAAATACAATTTGATCTAAAAGGAGCCGATTATAACGAAAAACTCGTCTATAAATCCCTTGACGGAATTAATATAAAACCTTTTTATAGTGCTGAAGATGTTGAAGAAAGCATAAAAACCCCTTCTCCAAAAAACTGGAACATTTGCGAAAGATTATACGTGGTTTCTGCTGAAAAAAGCAATAAACGCGCAAATGAGATCCTTAAAAAAGGAACCGAAAGCCTTTGGTTTATCATCCCGAATGAAGAAATTTCTTTTGAAAATTTACTTCAGGGAATAACACTGGATAAAACCATAATTTACTTTAGTTTCAGCTTTTTTTCTGAAGATTATTTCAAACGTTTGCGGGAATTTTTAAAAGAAAAAGACCACCAGGTTTTTCTTCAATTTGATATTGTAGGAAATCTTGTCCGTTCCGGAAACTGGTTCCATAACCTTCAAAAAGATCACGAAATCCTTGAAAGTATTTTTACCAATTCCGAAGATTTCAAATCGGTAATCAGCATAGATACCACCTTATATCAAAACTCCGGTGCTAATATTCCGCAGCAATTGGCTTATGCCCTGGCGCACGTTAACGAATATCTTAACCATTTTCAGGAAA
>NZ_CAXAVR010000182.1:0-3228 GCF_963972535.1 uncultured Salegentibacter sp. | reverse complement strand
CGACCTGCTGATTACAAATCAGCTGCTCTAGCCAGCTGAGCTACATCGGCCTTTACGCTACTTTTTCAGCATAAAAAAGTCCGCTATTTCTAACGGACTGCAAATGTATACAAATTATTCCTTTCACAAAACAATTCTGCAAAAAAAATATTTAAACGTGAGCACTTAATTTTTCCTTGCGTTTAATTAACTGTCTTTGTAGTGATGAAGCACATTCATCTACGCATTCTTCAAATTTCTTACAGGTTTTTTTTACCATAATATCTCCGCCGGGGATACTTAATAAAACCTCGGTAATCTTATTATCCTTTCCACTTGTATTCTGCACTTTTAAAAAGACATCAGCATAGATAATTTTATCGTAATAATTTTCAAGCCTATCCAATTTGCGTTGGATGAAATCAACTAATTTTTGATCGGCATTGAAGTTAACGGACTGCACATTTACTTTCATCTTCGGTAGAATTTAATTAAACATTATTTTAATTGGTCTTTTTGTTCCTGGGATGCGCCATTTGATGAACTTTACTAAGTTCTGAAATACTATTATGGGTATATACCTGCGTGGCAGCAAGACTGGAATGCCCAAGTAATTCTTTTACCGCGTTTAGGTTGGCGCCCTGGTTCAATAAATGTGTAGCAAATGAGTGCCGCAATATATGCGGACTCCTTTTTATTTTGCCAGACACCTTACTAAAATAATTATTAATAATTCTATAAACAAGGCTTTCGTATAATTTTATACCTTTTTGAGTTACAAATAAATAGGATGCCTCCTGCCCTTTCACCAAATCTGCTCGTTTACTTATATAATTTTCCAAATTAGAAATCACGCCGGGCAATAAGGGTATAATTCTTTCCTTTTGTCTTTTACCAAGCACTTTAACGTACTTCCCCCTCAAATCTACATCCTGAAGTTTAATTTCAATGAGTTCAATACGCCTCATTCCCGTAGTATAAAAAAGCTCTACAATTAACCGGTCCCGCAAACCTTCAAAATCTGAAATATCAATTTGTTCCAAAACCTGACTTATTTCAGCTTCAGAAAATGGAACCTGAATTTTAGAAGCAGTTTTTAAAGCTGTATGTTTTGCGAGGGGAGAAAATTCTATATCGCCGGTTTTTTGAAGAAAGCGGTAGAACGCTTTTAAAGAAGAAATCTTTCGGTTAATACTTCTATTAGATACACCCTGATCTACCAATGAAACAATCCAGTTTCTAATTTGGGAATAATGAACTTTACTAAGTTCTTTTTCTTCAAACTCAAATAAAATAAATTCTGAAAAAGATTCTAAATCGGTTTTATAAGCGGTTAGCGTATTGGGAGAGTATTTTTTCTCCAACTGCAGGTAATCTAAAAACTGGGAAAAGGGCATAAAAAAACTGTTGATAGACAAAGTTAGCAAACTTTAATCTATCAACAGTTATATTTGTTTTTCCGAATAGCTTCGGAAAAATTCGATTATATCTTTTTACTAGATATCTTCCTGATCTCTCAAATGCTGAATGTACTCGGCTTTTTGAACCTGAGCTCTCTTCGCAACAGAAGGTTTCGTGAAATGCTGGCGGCTTCTCAGCTGGCGCATTGTTCCGGTTTTATCGAATTTTCTCTTAAAACGCTTCAGCGCTCTATCAATATTTTCTCCGTCTTTTACTGGTATTATTAACATAGTGTCATCACCCCCTTTCTTTAGAAATAGGCTGCAAAGATAATTTAAATCTAAGAACCCACAACCAATATTTTAATTATTTTCAATGCTATTTCGCAGCTGGTTTGTATTCTTTTTTATCGATTACCATCTTTGCAATAAAAGTAGAATTTTCGCAAAAATGTCAATCTAAAAGATTACTTCGCCGCTGGCTTGTATTCTTTTTTATCGATCACCATTTTAGCGATAATCTCTCTAAGAATTTCTGAAGTTCCACCACCAATTGGGCCTAGACGGCTATCTCTAAACATTCTTGCCAATGGATAATCTTCCATATAACCATAACCTCCCAGCATCTGCAAACAGTCGTAAATAACCTTATCGGCCATTTTTGTTGAAAGTAATTTAGACATACTGGCTTCTTTCACCACATATTGCCCGTCATTAAGGCGTTTTGCAATAGAATAATTGAATTCCTTATTCATTTCTACTTCGCTGGCCATATCGGCTACCGAATGTCTTAAAGCCTGGAATTTATCTATGGTTCTACCAAATGCTTCTCTTTCGCCCATGTAGCCTAAAGTATAATCCAGGGCATATTCCGCACGAGCGTGGGCGTTAATTCCCATAATTAAACGCTCTAAAGCAAAGTGCTGCATAATATAGGAGAAACCTTTCCCTTCCTCACCCATAAGATTTTCAGCAGGAATCTCAACATCGTCAAAAGCAATTTCTGCAGTATCTGAAGCTCTCCAGCCCAGTTTATCTAATTTTGAAGCCGAAATTCCTGGAGTTTCCCTATCTACAATAAAAATGCTCATCCCCTTATTTCCCTTATCAGGATCGGTCTTGGCGGCAACTACTAAATAATCTGAATAAACTCCGTTGGTAATAAAGGTTTTGGAACCGTTTAGAATATATTTATCGCCTTTTTTAATCGCGGTACTTCGCATTCCGGCAACATCAGAGCCACCAAAAGGCTCGGTGATACAAAGACAACCTATTTTATCTCCTTCAATACTTGGGGTAAGATATTTTTTCTTAATTGCATCGTCACCTTCTTTATTCACGTGCGTCATTGCTAAATAAGCGTGGGCCCACATAGCAGCAGCAAAACCACCGCTATTAATCTTTTGAAGTTCTTCCAGAAAAATTACCGTATAGAATATATCAAGATTCATCCCACCATATTCTTCAGGTTGGTTAAGGCCAAAATAGCCCATCTCACCAAATTTCTTCCAGATAAAGCGCTCTATGGTGCCAGATTTCTCCCATTTATCAATATGCGGCACCACTTCTTTTTGCAAAAAGTCCTGAAAACTCTTTCTAAAAAGCTCGTGTTCCTCGGTAAAATACAATGTATTCATGCTATTTTCTTTTTTCTTTTATTTAGAAAGGAAGCAAACTTCCGGGCCACTAAAATAAAATCAATTTTTATTATAGTAATTAATCCACGGATAAATATTTAAGTAAGCTAAAATTCCGAATATTCAATTTAAGCTCAAATATAATTGAATTCTATCGATTTTATCTGAAGGAAAACTTTCTATTTTTGATAATTCTTCAAAAGAACTAATTT
>NZ_CAXAVR010000181.1:0-3259 GCF_963972535.1 uncultured Salegentibacter sp. | reverse complement strand
TGCGGCTTATACGCGCTACCACCCAGGGAGCGGTACAACTTGGTTTTGATGCTAAGGATGCACAGCAACTGGCTATGCAAACCTGTTTGGGAGCTTCCAGCTTGCTTATAGAGTCTGGTAAACACCCCGAAGAAGAAATTGATAAGGTGACCACACCCCGTGGTTGTACCATTGAAGGACTAAACGAAATGGAGCATAACGGTCTTAGTTCTTCTTTAATAAAAGGAATCCAGTCTTCATTTAAAAAAATAAACACAATTACAACCGAATAACTATGGACTTATTTGATGTGTATCCACTTTACGATATCACGCCGGTGAAAGGCGAGGGCACCTATGTTTTAGATAAAGACGGAAATAAATATTTAGATCTTTATGGTGGTCACGCAGTAATTTCTATTGGCCATTCTCACCCCGCTTATGTAAATGCAATTTCCAAACAAGTAAGCAAACTGGGTTTTTATTCCAATTCGGTTAAAAATCCATTACAAGAGCAACTTGCAGATAATCTGGAAAAAATTTCTGGCGTAAAAGATTATAACCTGTTTTTGTGTAATTCGGGAGCTGAGGCAAATGAAAATGCTTTAAAAGTTGCTTCTTTTCACACCGGAAAAGACAGAATTATATATTTCGAAAATGCTTTTCACGGTAGAACTTCCGGAGTAGTGGCAGTTACTGATAATGAAAATATTAAAGCTCCGTTTAATCAAAATCATAAGGCTACGAAAATAGCTTTTGAAGATTCTGAAGCTGTAGAAGCTGAATTAAAAAAAGGCGATGTTGCCGCGGTTATTTTTGAAGTGATCCAGGGTGTTGGTGGTCTGGACGAGGCTTCTTCAGAATTTTATCAAAAAACAGCTGAATTATGTAAAGAATATAATTCAGTTTTGATTGCAGACGAGGTACAATCAGGTTACGGCAGAACAGGGGATTTTTTCGCCTTTCAAAAACATAATATTCGTCCTGATATTATTTCTATTGCCAAAGGGATGGGGAACGGTTTCCCAATTGGTGGTGTTTTGATAGATAATACTATTGAAGCAAAATCGGGAATGTTGGGAACCACTTTTGGTGGAAACCATCTAGCCTGTGCCGCAGGAATATCGGTTTTGGAAGTTATTGAGAAAGAAAATTTATTGAAGAATGCGGCTGAATTATTTGAATATGTAAAAGAAAAAGCGGCTGAAATTCCCCAGATTAAAAAAATCAAAGGCCGGGGGTTAATGATTGGCCTGGAATTCGATTTTGAGATCGCACAAATTAGAAAAGAGCTTTTGTTTAAACATCAAATTTTCACCGGTGCTTCTGCAAATAAAAAACTACTACGGATCTTACCACCCTTAAATATTAAAAAAGAACATTTTGATGAGTTATTTAAAGCTTTGAAGATTGTTTTAGACTGAAAAAGCACAAGAAGCGCTTTCTAAAAAAATCGTCAAGCTGCCCGGGACAGCTTGACGAGATTGAAAACTTTTAGATCGCTTTAAAAGAAGAAAATAAAATGAAGAATTACACAGAATTATCAGATATAGAAGATTTACAGCAATTAATTACTGAAGCGCTGGAACTAAAGAGAGGCACTCCTACTTTGGAAATCGGTAAAGGAAAAACCCTTGGAATGCTATTTTTTAATCCCAGTTTACGTACGCGTTTAAGTACTGAAAAAGCGGCAAAATTATTGGGAATGGAAGTGATGGTAATGAATGCCGGAAGTGATAGCTGGAAACTGGAATTTGAAGACGGCGCGGTTATGAACTCAAATAAAGCTGAACATATCAAAGAAGCTGCTGCGGTTTTGTCACAGTATTGCGATATCATCGCGGTACGAGCATTTCCTGATCTACAGGATAAAGAAAAAGATGAAGCTGAAACAGTATTGAATAGTTTTAAAAAATATGCTTCTGTACCTGTTGTAAATCTGGAAAGTGCTACCGGTCATCCATTACAGGCACTTACCGATGCGATTACAATTTCAGAATTAAATAAAAAAGATAAGCCAAAAGTTGTGCTTAGTTGGGCGCCACATCCAAAAGCATTACCGCAAAGTGTACCCAATTCTTTTGCTGAAATTATGCAAGTTCTGGATGTTGATTTTGTGATCACCAATCCTGAAGGCTATGATTTGAATCCTGAAATCACTAAAAACATTCCTGTAATTCACAACCAGGACGAAGCTTTAAAAGAGGCCGATTTTGTGTATGTGAAAAATTGGAGCAGTTATGAAGCATATGGGCAAAAATTAAGCGAGGATAAAACCTGGACTTTTTCAGCAGAAAAATTAATGCAAACCAATAATGCAAAAGTGATGCATTGTTTGCCGGTAAGAAGAAATATGGTGATTGCTGATGAGGTTCTTGATTCAGAAAACTCGGTAGTGATTCAACAGGCGGGAAATAGAACTTTTGCCGCACAAGCTGTTTTAAAAAGGATTTTAGAAGAGAAGGTAAAGCAAACCGAATTAGGTAAAAATGCTTAACCATTGCGTAGTTTGATCTAACTTGAATTGACGGAATTAAGGAATTATGAAAAACGAAGTTTTAAAAGTTATAAAAATAGGAGGGAAGCTTATTGAAAATGAAACTAAGTTTTCAGCATTCTTGGACGATTTTGTTGCTTTAGATGGTCCCAAAATCCTGGTTCACGGTGGAGGAAACCTCGCTACCGAAATTGCAGGAAAGCTCGGTTATAAAACCCAAATGTTCGAAGGACGAAGAATCACCGATGCCGATTCAATTAAGGTGATCACTATGGTTTATGGAGGTTTCATAAATAAAAATATTGTGGCCAAACTTCAGGCACTTCAAAACAACGCCATAGGTTTAAGTGGTGCAGACGGTATGAGTATCGTTTCCAAGAAACGCCCGGTGAAGGAAGTCGATTTTGGTTTTGTAGGAGATGTGGAGAAGGTTAATTCAGAATTTATAACTTCACTTTTAGAACAAAATATCACCCCCGTTTTTTCGGCAATTTCCTGTACCACAGAAGGATTACTTTTAAATACTAATGGCGATTCTGTTGCTGCAGAAATTGCCAAAGCGATGAGTTCAATTTATATAACAGAACTTTATTTCTGTTTTGAGAAGAAAGGCGTCCTGGCCGATGCGGAAAATGATGACTCGGTAATTAAAAAAATCGACAGGGAAAAATATCAGGAATTACTGGAAGAAAAAGTAATTAGTGACGGGATGTTGCCAAAACTACATAATTGTTTTCAGGCGTTGGAAAGTGGTGTAGAAAATATATTTCTGGGAGATTTCAGG
>NZ_CAXAVR010000180.1:0-3388 GCF_963972535.1 uncultured Salegentibacter sp. | reverse complement strand
AACTGTTCGTTTTTTGATTGATGAATGACCCCGGCGTGATGAACCGGGGTTTTTTCATTTTTATACGCAACCTTTTATACCAACCTGCATCTTATAAGAAATACCTCCTTATGAAGTTAATCTATAAACTTTTAATTTTAGTTACCGTTTTATCTGCCTGTGAAACTGATGATGAAATTGAACGCAGAGATGGCTCGTTGCCGCGGATGGATTGTATAGACATTGAAGACGAACGCGGAATTATAGCTGAATATACAAATGAAGCGGGTTTTATACTCCTGCCAGAGGAGGCTTGTCCAGTATTTAGAATTGACGGTGATTTTAAAACAGAGGAAAATTATTTGGATTTATGGATTTGCAATTTGCCGGAAGAGTTTCAGCAAGATAGTTTAGAAGTCATTTTTAGCGGTTATCTATATGAAACTTTCGAGAATGAAAATGTATGTGCGCAACTCTTTGAACTTTCCGAAATAGAACTTCGCCAATAAAGATTCGGTTTATTATATTGTATCCAAAGCAGGATCTCCGAAAAAATATAACACAAGCTAATCTTTTGTTAACCACAAGGCGCTTTTATCTTTTCTTATTCAATTTCTAAGTATCTTAAATTCTCAGTTTTAAAAAATTGAGAAAATGGAAGATGTAGGGAAAATTTTAATTGTGGGTGCTTCAGGAGCCCTGGGTACTGAAATCATAAATTTACTAACGGAAGGAGGAAAAAATCTACGAGCATTAACCCGCTCTGATAAAGGCGTTTCAAAACTTTCAAAATACACTGACGATGTGTGGAAAGGCGATGCGGGAAAAGATCCCAAAGGGATTGAAGATATCACTAAAAACATCACGACTGTAATTTCTGCACTTGGAAAAAGTGTAAGCCTTTTTACGCCTTCCGGAGAATCTTTTATGGAAAGTGATTTTAGAGCGAATAGAAATCTGTTGAAAGATGCTCTTAAAAACGGGGTGAAGCGCTTTATTTATGTTTCCATTATGGGAGTAGACTCTACTAAAGACTACAGCATTGCCCGTGCCCACAAATTATTTGAAGAAGAGTTAAAACATTCTGGTATAGAATATACAATTATAAGGCCGGTGGGCTTTTATTCGGGCTTAAATGATCTCGCAATTATGGCTAAACGCAAAGTCATCCCATTAATTGGCTCGGGAGCTGCACAAACCAACAGTATTCACCATAAAGACCTGGCTGAAGTTGTGGTATCCTTTCTTAACGAAGGCCCAGAAATCGCAGAGGTAGGTGGCCCAAATATTCACACCCGGCGTGAAATGGCAGAAATGATAAAAGAAATTGTTGGTGGCGAAATTATTGAAATACCTGAACCTATGGCTAAAATAAGCGCCAGCCTGGGATTACCAAAAATATTCAGTGAAGGAATTAATGATAAACTGGATTATTTTACCTTTATTACTACCAACGATATGATTGGGGAAACTAATGGAAAAATTTCCTTTCGGGAGTACCTTGAAAATCTTGACCTTAAAAAAATAACTTAATGCCTGTAAGCTACGATGCTATAATTATCGGAAGCGGTTCTAATGGAATTTCAGCCGCAATATATTTGCAACAAAAAGGACTTAAAACAGCCATTTTTGAACAGGCAGCTACTCCCGGAGGCTCCACCCGAACCCAGGAATTAACTTTACCGGGATTTAAACACGACGTAGGTTCGGCCATTTTGCCCATGGGGTTTGGATCACCGTTCTTAAGAAGTTTACCTCTGGAGGAACATGGGTTGGAATGGATATTTCCTGAAATTCCCTACGCTCATCCCTTCAGGGATGGTAGCGCACACGCCTGTTATACCGATATCAGGAAAACAGCAGCTCAATTAGGTGATGATGAAGCTTCCTATTCCAAATTATTTGAACCACTGGTTAAAGACTGGGAAAAATTAGAAAATGACCTTCTGGGCCCTTTAGGAATTCCACAGCATCCGCTGGATTTTATGAAGTTTGGTTTGAAGGCACTACCATCGGCTAAATTACTGGCCAAATATTATTTTAAAAATGAAAAGTCGAGAATATTCTTTTACGGCTCTGCTGCACATTCAACCTTACCGCTAAATAGCCTAGCTTCAGCATCGTTCGGACTTGTATTAAGTACTATGGCGCATAAATATAACTGGCCATTTCCAAAAGGCGGAGCGCAAAACTTTATAAATAGTATGTTGAGTTACTATACTTCCATTGGTGGCGAACTACACCTTGAAAAGAATATAACCCAGCTGGATGAACTTCCGGAATCTAAAACATATTTATTCGATTTAACTCCGAAGCAGTTATTAAAAATTAAAGGAACAGATTTTCCCGGTCTTTATCGCAAAAGAATGGATTCCTTTAAATATGGTGCCGGAGTCTTTAAAGTAGATTGGGCGCTAAGCAAACCCATTCCATTTATCAATGAAAAATGCCGGAAAGCGGGCACGGTGCATATAGGATTTTCTGAAGAAGAAATGGAGAATTCAGAACAAAGTATACACCAAAAAAATATGACGCAAACTCCTTATGTACTGGTGGCCCAGCATAGTATTTTTGATAACACAAGAGCTCCCGAAGGTCAACATACGGCCTGGGCTTATTGTCACGTACCCAATGGTAATACAGAAGATTTTTCAAAAATAATTGAAGATCAAATAGAGCGGGCCGCACCGGGATTTAAAGATTGTATCTTAAAGAAATCTACTATGAATTCTGTTCAATTGAACGCCTTTAATCCTAATATAATCGGTGGTGATATTAATGGCGGAAAACAGGATATTACCCAGCTTTTTACCAGGCCAATCGCAAAAATGTCTCCTTATTCCACTCCTAATCCAAAAATCTATATTTGCTCGTCCTCTACACCTCCCGGTGGTGGCGTGCACGGTATGTGCGGTTTTAATGCAGCCCAGGCGGTAGAGAAAGATCATTTTCAGTAGTGTAGAGTTTACTGAATTCACATCGGTTTTTATAATTTTTTAAATAAATTTTCACGGTATGGAATTTCAACATTTCTTAATTTCAGTTATTCTTGAGTTCAACAACTCTTAAATAATATGTGCTACGCAATAAGTTATGTAAGTACCGCTAACCCGGCACTTTCAGAAACTGAAATACAGGAAGCTTTAGATTTTAGTAAAGACTGGAATAACAATCACAATATCACCCGGATTCTTTTATACTCACATGGAAATTTTTTCCAGGTACTTGAAGGGGACAAGCAACTTTTAAAAGATCTGTTTGAAAGGATAAAAGCTGACGAACGCCATCATAATGTTATAACTATTTTTCAGAAAAGTATTCCGAATACTCGGTTTGATGCTTACCAGGCCGATTTTATTTCTTTAGATGACAGGTATAACGACGAAAATTTTGAAACTTATCTTGCACA
>NZ_CAXAVR010000179.1:0-3462 GCF_963972535.1 uncultured Salegentibacter sp. | reverse complement strand
ATTCCAGCGGAACCTGGACGGTTACTACAGATTCTATAGGCCAGGGATTTCATTATTATTCTTTGGTTATAGACGATGTAGCAGTAGCCGATCCTGCCAGCGAAACCTTTTACGGAATGGGTAGAATGGCAAGTGGAATTGAAATTCCATCCCGGGAGGGAGAATTTTATGCCCTAAAGGATGTACCGCACGGGGATGTGAGGATAAGGCGTTATTTTTCAGAAGTAACTAATAGCTGGCGCAGAATGTATGTCTACGCTCCTCCGGGTTACGACGCTTCAAATGAAGATTACCCGGTGTTATATTTATTGCACGGTGGAGGTGAGGACGAACGCGGCTGGTCTACCCAGGGACGTGCCGATCTAATTCTGGATAACCTTATTGCCGAAAACAAAGCAGAACCTATGCTGGTGGTAATGATGGATGGAAATTTGGGTTCCCGTGATTCTTTTCAGCAATCACTTCAAACTTTTGAGAAGGAACTGAAGCAGGCAGTAATTCCGTTTGTAGAAAATAATTATCGTGTGGCAGCGGGTGCAGAAAACAGAGCCCTGGCCGGACTTTCCATGGGTGGACTTCAAACTTTATACGCCGGTATTCGAAATACCGATCTTTTTTCTCATTTAGGAGTTTTTAGCTCCGGCTGGTTTACAGACAATCCAGAACTTACCAGGCCGGAATATGCTTTTATGCAAGAAAAAGCCGCTACAATTAATAACAACCTGGAGTCTTTCTGGATTTCTATGGGTGGTGAAGAAGATATAGCTTATAACAATAATAAAGCGATGATGGCCAAATTTGATGAGATGGGAATAAAGTACGATTATAGTGAATATCCCGGAGGGCATACCTGGCCTGTGTGGCGGCACAACCTGTTTTCTTTTGCGCCGCTCTTGTTTAAGTAAGGAGATTTTTCTGAATAGGCTAATCTAATATTTAACATTTAAAATACTTATTATGAAACACTATAAATTAATACTCGTTCTAAGCTTAGGCTTTTTGTTCCACCCCGGAATTGCACAGAGTCAGGAGAGGAACAATGAGGAAGAGTTTAAACCCTCCCCGGTAAATCAGCCGGGTAGTGAATATCCTATGGTTAACGAGAAAGGACAGGTTCGCACACAAATATCTGCTCCTGAAGCCAAAAAGGTTCAATTGGATATTGGCGGGGTGAAATACGATATGGAGAAGGATGAAGAAGGAGTGTGGACAGGTGAATCGGCACCGCAGGATGAAGGTTTTCACTATTATCAGTTAAACATAGATGGAGCTTCTGTTCCAGATCCCGGAAGTCTCTATTTTTACGGCGCAAATCGCTGGGGAAGTGGTATTGAAGTCCCTGCTCAGGATCAGGAATTCTTTGCTTTAAAAAATGTTCCGCAAGGTAAGGTTGAACAAATCCTTTTTCCGTCAAAAAGTACCGATACTTCGCGGCGAGCTTTTGTTTATACTCCACCCGAGTATGATTTGGAACCACAGAAAAACTATCCGGTTTTATATTTACAACATGGATATGGTGAAAATGAAACTTCCTGGCCCAATCAGGGTCGCGCCAACCTTATTATGGATAACCTGCTGGCAGAAGGAAAAACAAAACCTTTTATCCTAGTGATGACTTATGGCATGACCAACGAAATAGAATTTGGAGGTTTAAAAGACTTCGATATCAAGCCTTTTCAAACGGTGTTGGTAGACGAATTAATTCCTTATATAGATACTCATTACAGAACAAAAGCCAATAAAGAAAACCGTGCAATGGCTGGCCTTTCTATGGGAGCTTTTGAAACAAAACTTATAACCCTAAACAAGCCTGATGTGTTTTCTCACTACGCGCTGTTTAGTGGAGGTATTTATGAACCGAAGGAACTCCAGGATAGAACCAAACCTGAATTAATTTTTATTAGTACCGGAAGTAAAGAAAGACCTGATGCCGTGAAAAGTGCAGTTTCTGAATTGCAAAAGGAAGGTTTTAATGCGGTTTCATACATTTCTGATGGAACTGCGCACGAATTCCATACCTGGCGTCGTAGCTTACACCAGCTCGCTCCGTTATTATTTCAAGCTGAGGATTAAATTATTGACTCTTTTTTATAATTAATTAAGCATGTTTTTGTTTTTGCCGGTAATTTGTTGGAGGCATTCCATACAGGTCTTTAAACCTGGTTGAAAATTTTGACGTGCTGGAAAAACCAACTGCGTAGGCTACTTCAGCTATATTAATATTTTTGGAAATCAGTAAATTGGCAGCTTCTTTCAGCCTGATATTCGTGATTAATTCTCCAGCTGATTGGTTGGTGAGCTGTTTTAATTTACGATAAAGATGAACCCGACTTATACCTAATTCTGAAGCAACCATTTCTACATTTAAATTTGGATTGCTTATATTATTATTTACAACTTCCATAAATTTTTCAACCAGGGTTTCATCACCAGATTTTAGATCTATATGCTTAATTTTCTCTTCGTGTAATTGGTTTCCGGAATAAGTGTTCTTTAAAACATTCCTGTTTTTAATGAGATTTTTTACCGTCTTTTTTAAGATATCTATATTAAAGGGTTTGTTGATATAAGCATCTGCACCTATTTCCAGCCCTTCCAGGTTGGTTTCCTTATCGGTTTTACCCGTTAAAAGAATTACAGGGATATGATTGGTATGAATATTCTTTTTGATTTTTCTCGTAAGCGTTATACCGTCCATTTCGGGCATTACTACATCACTAATTATTAAATCGGGAGCGTTTTTAATCACCTCGGGAAGAGCTAATTTTCCGTTTTCTTTTTTTATAATGTTGTAATGGTTTTGTAATTCTATAGCAATATAATTTCTTATTTCATCATCATCATCAACTATTAAAACGGTAGGTTTATTCTTTTCTGAAGTACTTTTTACTTCCTCTCTATTAGGAATAATATGTATGGCACGAGTTTCTTTGTTGGGATAGGAAGTAGCAGAGGTTTCTTCAGCAATCACACTATCTTTTAAATGATCTTTTCCAAGCGGTGCGCTAATTATAAACTTACAACCATCCTGGTTCTTATTATTTTCAACTTTAACGGTGCCGTGGTGAAGTTCGGCTATAGATTTGGTTAAATGTAGACCAATTCCTGTACCTTCAAACTGTCTGCTTTCCTTATTAGAGACCTGGTAGAAACGGTTAAAGACGTTATCTAGTTCACTTTCTTTAATGCCAACGCCATTATCCTTTACAATAATGTAAAATTGATTCTTATTTTCATTAGTGCCTATATTCACTTCAATAGTTCCATTTTGGGGAGTGAATTTTATAGCATTGGAAATTAAATTCTGAATTATCTTATCAAAATGATTTGGATCTATATAAGCTGTTATTTCTGAATCTGGATGATTAATCTCGAACTTGATTCCGCGGCTTTCAATCTGGTCGTCAAAAAGTGAAGTTATAGATTTTACAAAACCTATTATTTCAGTTTTTTGAAATTTCA
>NZ_CAXAVR010000178.1:0-3546 GCF_963972535.1 uncultured Salegentibacter sp. | reverse complement strand
CTTGATTTAACTTCAGAACTATCTAATCCTTTATTGGGATCTACATTAAATTCCGACAGGATTTTTTCAACAGAGAGCGTGTGCAGATCTTTAGACATTTCTTAGTATTTTACTCAATAATCGAGATTAAATGTTCCGGGGATTGCCTCGAAATCAGATTATATTTTCCAATATCAATGCTTCGTGAGCTTGCTCTGAAGTTGTTTACTGCACGGCCTCGGCCTTATTAATATTCTCTATTCCTTTTAAAAGTGCATCAGGATTAAACGAAATACTATCTATTTGTTCTTTTACCAGAAATGAAGCGAACTCGGGGAAATCGCTTGGCGCCTGCCCACAAAGTCCTATTTTCTTCCCAACTTTCCTGGCTTTCTGTATCGCTGTGGAAACCATTTCTTTAGCAGCAGCATTATTTTCATCAAAAACATTTACCATTAATTCTGAATCGCGATCAACACCCAGCGTGAGTTGTGTTAGATCGTTAGATCCTATGGAAAATCCGTCAAAATGTTCTGCAAACTCTTCGAGGAGAATTACGTTAGAGGGAATTTCCACCATCATATAGATTTCAAGAGAATTCTTTCCGCGCTCCAAACCGAATTTTTTCATAAGCTCGATTACGGTTTTTGCTTCTTCAATTGTTCTACAAAAAGGAATCATCACTTTTAAATTATCAAGCCCCATTTCTTCCCTAACTCTTTTAATAGCTTTGCACTCAAGCTCAAAAGCTTCTTTATAGTTAGGATGAGGATAACGCGCAGCGCCTCTAAACCCAAGCATAGGATTTTCTTCTAAAGGTTCAAATTGGCGACCTCCAATTAGGTTTGCATATTCGTTACTTTTAAAATCGCTAAGCCTAACAATTACTTCTTTTGGGTGAAATGCGGCGGCCATTACAGCTATTCCGCGGGATAATTCTTCAACAAAAAAATCACGTTTATCTTTATATTGCCAGGTTAGTTCGTCTATCGCTTTTTTTGCAGCTTTTTCTTTAACCTCATCATATTTCACCAAAGCCATTGGGTGAATTTTTATTTTATGGGTAATTATAAATTCCATTCGTAATAATCCAATTCCTGTATTTGGATAAAAAGAAAGTTGAAAGGCCCTATCTGGATCTGATAGAATAAATTTAGCTTCGGTTTTTGGAAGAGAAATTTTTCCAAAATCAATTTCCCTGGTATCAAATTCCAGGGCACCTTTATAAATAAAACCGGTTTTGCCTTCACAGGAAACGGTAATCATTTCTCCGTCTTTAATTTTTGTAGTAGCATCGTTTGTTCCCACTATTGCCGGCACACCAATTTCGCGGGCTACAATTGCTGCGTGACTGGTTCTTCCGCCCCTATCGGTTACAACTGCAGCTGCCAATTTTAGTAGCGGATCCCAGTCTGGGCTGGTGTTATTGGTAATTAGAATTTCCCCGGGATTTAATTTATGTCCTTCTTCAGGTGACTTTAAATATCGTGCTTTACCAGTAGCAATGCTGGAACCAATGGCACTTCCGCTAGTTAAAATTTCACCTTTTTGCTTTAGGTGATATTCAATATAAAACCGTTTATCTTCATCCTTATGCACTGTTTCCGGGCGGGCCTGGGTAATAAAAAGTTCGTTGGTTAAACCGTCTTTTGCCCACTCCACATCCATTGGGCGACGGTAATGCTTTTCTATTAGTAAAATCCACCGGGAAAGTTGAATTACCTCTTCATCATTTAAAACAAAACTATCCTGTTTTTCCAGCGGCGTTTCAATGTTAACGGTTGAAGAATGACCGCTGGATTCGGCGTAAACCATAGAAAGCTCTTTATGCCCCAGTTTCTTATGAATAATAGGATTTTCAGCTTTATCAATAGTTGGTTTGAATACATCAAATTCATCGGGATTCACCAGACCCTGTACTATATTTTCACCCAATCCCCAAACACCCGATAAATGAATAATATTCCTGAAACCAGATTCGGGTTCAAGACTAAAACCAATCCCCGAGCAACTAATATCAGATCGCACCATCTTTTGCACACCAACCGAGAGCGCTATTTCGTGATGTAAAAAGCCCTGGTCTTCCCGGTATTTAATGGCCCTGTTTGTATAAAGTGAGGCAAAACATTTTTTAACCGCATCGAGTAAAGCTTCATTTCCTTTAATATTTAGAAAGGTGTCATGCTGGCCGGCAAAACTCGCACCCGGTAAATCTTCGGCTGTGGCGCTACTTCTCACGGCAACCTGGATATTTTCTCCTTTTCCCAAATCGTTATATGCGGCAACAATTTCTTCGGAAAATTCTTTGGAAAATTCTCCCCGTAAAATCAGCTCTCTGCCTTCAGAGCCAATGCTGCTAAGGTTCTCATAATTCTTCCTATCAAGTTTTTTCAACAGACCTTTTATCTCTTCTTCAATATTATTCGACTTTAAAAAAGCCCAAAAACCTTGAGACGTGGTAGCGAAACCATCTGGCACCAAAACACCTTCAGAAGATAATTCGTTATACATTTCGCCCAGAGAAGCATTTTTCCCGCCAACCTTTGTGACATCTTTTATAGATATCTCTCTAAATTTTTTAATGAATTTCATAAGCTTAATTTTTATTGTAACACGAGTTCATACCCCATATTCAGCAGGAAAATTCCCAATAGGAAAAGCAATACATAAATTGTCTGTACAAATTTGAAATTTAATACAGCAAGTTTGCGCGTAGTAGATTCAGGGAATATAAAGAGGCCAAGACCTATAAAAAGTGAAGTCCAACCCAGAATGGTGATTATAAATTTCCAACTTAGCTCCCAGATATTGTGAAATAAAATGTTGAGTAAACCTATAATTATAGCAGCAAAGGCAGCCAATATCACGAATTTTTGATCTTTTAAATCTTCAAAAATTTGTTTTATTCTTTTAGGGTTGAAGCTTAGTACAAAGAAGAAAATTAAAAGGTACCAACCCCAGAATTTAGCGAGAAATAAGGAAGTATCCATCTTTTACAGGCATTGGTTATTCTCTCAAAGTTAACCTGTATAAAAGGATTTTAATATGATAAATATCAGCTGAATAACTAATAATTCATCTTATTTAAACTGTTAGACTTTTGTAAAAATTTAATAGGCTTTAAACAAGATCAATTAAATTCAGCTATTTTTATAATTATATGAAAGAACATTACTGGATCTTAGCGGGAATTGGTTTCACCACCCTTATCATGGCCTGGCTGCCTTCAATTTCAAAAAAAATAAAGGTTAGCGGTCCTATAATTTTACTACTCATTGGCTTTCTTTTAGTGGGATTAGGATTACCTATTGGATGGCCAGATCCCTTATGGGCAGATGAGGGACTCATGTATTTTTCTGAAATGATAGTGATTATTTCCCTAATGGGCGCTGGTTTAAAAATTGGAAATAATTATAGTTTTAAAGCCTGGAAAAGACCTTTGTTACTCGTGTTTCTAACTATGCCCCTTTGTATGATTTCGGCATATTTCCTGGGACAAAATTTCCTATTTCTTAGTGTTCCTTCCTCTTTATTACTTGCGGCAGTACTTGCTCCTACCGATCCTGT
>NZ_CAXAVR010000177.1:0-3640 GCF_963972535.1 uncultured Salegentibacter sp. | reverse complement strand
TTTTTCTCTCCAAAACTAAATAAATAAGCATATTCCTTAAGTTTTGGATGCTGAATAATATTGAATTTCGCATCTACTTCGGTGATGGCAAGCGCTCGAATATCCTGTGGTAAATTCTGGTTGAATTCTTTTAAAAATTCATCCAGATTAGATAGTGGTTCATAATCTAAAAACAACTCAAATGCCGATTCCTGAGCAGAAACCATAGCATCGGTTCTACTGGTGCCCAAAATTTTAAACTTTTGTTCAGGCATCACATAACGTAAGGTTTTTGTGATTAATTCTTCTACTGTTTTTACATCGGGTTGTTTTTGCCAACCGTGTAAACGATAGCCTAAATACTGAACTTTAATAAGGTAAAAATAGCGCCTGGGTTGCAATTGTTGGAGTTTCGGGGTTGGGATAACTTTTTTAATATGCCCTTTTCTTGTTTAGTTCTTCCATTTCCTTAATCGCATCAGAAGGAATAACCTTAAGGAAAGAAGGGTGCTGTTCTATGGCATACTCAAGCTTGCTTACAATTTCTTCAACAGAATCATTTTCATAATCTATGTCTAGCGGCTCCTTAATTTGCATAGTTTGCAAAATACCGCGCTTTTTGATCCTAATTCCTTTTTTATCAAAAGAACGCCTAAAACCATCAATTACAATAGGAATTACCACCGGTTTATATTGTTTTATAATATGCGCAGTTCCTTTTCTAATGGGTTTAAATGGTTTGGTGGTTCCCTGTGGGAAAGTTATTACCCAGCCATCTTCCAGGGCCATTCCAATATTCTTTGTATCGTCTGGATTTACTTTTCGCTCAACTTCTTCGCCTTTTGCACGCCAGGTTCTTTCAACACTCACAGCGCCGGCATAAGCCATAATTCTATAGATTAAACCGGCATTCATGGTTTCTTTAGCCGCTACATAATAAATATTGAGTTTTGGCTGCCAGATATAACCTATATTTTTAATGGAATCTACCCTTCCGCTTAAACTCGCGTTAAAAACGTGGAACATTGCAGTTACATCAGCAAAATAAGTTTGATGATTAGAAACAAAAAGTACATTGTTATCGGGAAGGTTTTTAATGATATCTGAGCCTTCAATGCTAAGTTCATTATAACCGCGATAACGGCGGTGGCTAAGTAATCCGAAGATACGGATAAGCCACTTTTTCAGAAATAAAAAATGCCCAAATGGATTTCTTTTAAATAATCCCATAGTTTAATTTTCAGTTCTTACTTTTTGTATAATTCCAGTTGCATTAAATTAGGAAACCTAATGAAAAAATATAATTTAATTATGAAACTAGCCGGGCACTATTTTAAATCTCGATTATCGAGTAAAAATTAAGCCGGGCAAATATAGTAATTCTTAAATTTTAAAAGCTTTTTCTAAAGATTTCCCGAATCTCACTCAACATCATTCCCGTTGCTCCCCAAACAATTTGTTCATTTAATCTAAATGCAGGCACAACCATTTTACTGGAATAACTTGTGCTCAATTCCTGTTTCACAAAGTTAGAATGATCTAAAAAATGATCTAAATCTACCTCTAAGATACGTTCTACTTCACTTTCTTGCGGGATTAAAGTTGGAGTTTTTTCCAGCAAACCTAAATAAGGTTGTACCCAAAAATTACTGGGCGGAATGTACAAACGGGTAAGCTCTCTTATTACTTCAATATTATTCCTGGGAATTCCAACTTCCTCTTCTGTTTCACGTAAAGCAGTTTGTTGCAGGTTATCATCTTCAGGCTCAACGCGGCCACCGGGAAATCCAATTTGATTAGAATGAACGCCTTTATAGGTTTTTCTTAAAATTAGAACCAGATGAGTTTTTCCAAAATTATTGGGATAAAATACCGCCATAACACCAGCTTTATTAGGCTTAAGGCTATTAATATCAAGATTTCTCATCTCTTCAATGCGGTTGCCAGGCACTAATTTATGATGCGCCTTTTCTCCCGGAAGGACAATTTTTTTTAATTTTGGTATCCTGTCTTTAAAATCCTGAAAATCCATGAAAAACTCGCTTGCTTTCGTTTATCTTTTTCTAATTCTTTTTTTTGCAAGTTGTGAAGATAAGGAATCTTCCAGTAAAAATGCTTCGGAAAAGCCTTTAGATAAAGAAGAAGTTAATCAAGAAACCTCCAAATTAGATTCACTGAGAGCAAAATATAGTAAAGCTGAAGAATCCTCTTACCAAAGCGATTCTATTCAAAGCAACAAAGAGTTTCCCATTGCACAGGAAGAATTAATTCCATTTCTAACTCAGTACGGGAAAGAAAATCCGGAAACCCGGGTGAGAATCATTACCAGTTTTGGCAATATTGAAGTAGAACTTTTTAGAGATACTCCCCTACACCGCGCCAATTTTATAATGCTGGTAAAAGAAGGTTATTTTAACAGTACCTTTTTTCATCGTGTTGCTCCCGGCTTTGTGATTCAGGGAGGGAATTCAGATAATGTTACTACTCCCCGCCAGCGCTCACAAATTGGAGATTATTTAATTCCCAGTGAATTTGATGCCGGCCATAAACATACTTACGGAGCTTTTTCCGCAGCAAAATATAGTGAGCAAAATGTGAGTAAAGCTTCTTCGCCTTTTGAATTCTTTATTGTTATGAAAGAAAGCGGAACCCCACATTTAAATAACGACCATACTGTTTTTGGGCGTGTAACCAAAGGAATGGAGGTTGCCGAAAAAATTGAAGAGGTTGAAACCGGCCAATCTGAATGGCCAATTAATAACGTTGAAATGGATATTGAAATAATTAATTAGGCCCGCTGGGTGTAATAATTATAATCTGTAATTACCTGCTGAATAAATTCCATTGGAGACTCCTTAGGTTGAGTTTCCAGTAATTCTGATAATTTTTCTGAAAGTGACAGAATAAGTCGGTGGTTATGACTTCTTCTCGCAGTTTGATAGAGGTTTTTAATATTTTGTACATCTGCATCCTTTAAAACACTCACCTGCGGATATTTTGGTTGGTAACCTTCAGGAACATCTACAGCCAGACTACGATTTAAATTTGTTCTTGGTTTTTCAGAAATCACCGTGGTTTTTGCAGCGAGATCGCCCAACCGCTGCCCTTTTCCGTTTAATAAAATAGTGACCACCGCAATAGCGCCGCTACTAATAGAAATATCAATAAATCGAAGCAACCACCTAATTAAATATTCGGCAAAAGCGGGTCTGCTGCCGTCTAATTTCACTACCCTAATTTGTAAAGCAGCTTTTCCCGGGGTTTGCCCATTATATAAACTCTCCCATAATAAATAATATAAAAGCGAAGGCAAACCCATCACAAGGTAGTAAACCCATTGCCCTGCGGCATCAAGCCCCGTACCGGCCAAAGCCAAAGAACTTATTACTATATACAACCCAATTATAAAAGCATCTACGATAAAAGCAAGGATACGATCACCCACGCTCGCAACATTCTGATTAATACTTATATTTTGAGCGGTTTCAATTTGAAAATTATCCATTTAATCTGTTTCTTTGAGTCATAATAGAAAAACCATGCGAGAAGCTGCATTTGTGAAGCAAAATAAGGATAAATGGCTTAAATTTGAAAGCCTGCTTCAAAATAAAAATATACTGAGACCAGAGCAGCTCTCTAATATTTATATTGAAATTAGCGA
>NZ_CAXAVR010000176.1:0-3656 GCF_963972535.1 uncultured Salegentibacter sp. | reverse complement strand
TTACAGGCTTCCGAATAAATTCTTGTTTTCACCCCAGGTGCAATACGATTTTAGCAGAAATCAGTTCAATAATATTATCCTGGAAGTAGAACGCCCGGTTTTTGAAAACGGATTTCTAAATGTTGCTTACGAAAATAATATGCTTAGAAATGCCCATATTTTTGAAATTGGGTTAAGATATGCATTCAATTTTGCGCAAACCTCGGTGACTTCCAGGTTGGGGAACCGAAATAATTCTTTTGTACAATCGGCTCGTGGTAGTTTAATGTTAGACGATAATACCGGTTATGTAATGGTAAACAACCGTACCGCCATGTCTAGAGCTGCTTTAAGCATTATTCCGTTTCTCGATTATAACACCAACGGCAAAAGAGATCCTATGGAACCTGCAGTGCGAGGAATGGAAATTAATAATACATCTGGCCGACTTTCGTATAACGAAGATGAAACCGTTTTGCGAATTACAGAGCTTCAGCCTTATATAGATATTATTCTGGAAGTAGATCCAAACAGTCTGGATAACATTGCCTGGAAAGTTAAAAATGAAAAGATTAAAGTGCATACCGTTCCTAACCAGTTTCAGGAGATTGAAGTGCCGGTAGAAGTTCTAGGGGAAGTAGCCGGAATGGTATATTTTAAAGAAGGAAACAGTCTTCGTGGCCAGGGCAGGATTACCGTAAACATCTTAGATGAAAATGAAAACCTGGTAAAAGAAATTTTAACTGAAGGAGACGGATACTTCACTTATTTGGGATTAAAACCCGGAAATTATACTGCTGAAATTGATCCTGTACAAATGCAGAAATTAGGTTACACAGCCAGCGAATCAATTGAATTTGAAATTAAAGTAGATCAATACGGTGATATTGTTGATACACTGGAATTTACCATTGAAGCCGATTAGTTAAATTATAAACCATATAATTAGGGAAACTGATAATCCAACAATAGCAATTAAGCTGGTCATTACCGTCCAGGATTTAAAAGTTTGTTTTTCAGTTAATCCTAAATACTGGCCTACGAGCCAAAACCCGCTATCGTTAACGTGAGATAAAATTGAAGCTCCTGAAGCTATGGCAATCACAATAAGCGAAGTTTGCGCCATAGAATAATCGCCTCCCGTTAAAACCGGCGCAGTAATTCCTGCTGCGGTTATCATTGCCACCGTAGAAGAGCCCTGTAAAATTCTCACTAAAGCAGCTACAATAAACCCAAAAACCAGCGGATTAAACCAGGCGTTATTTAAAGCATCTGCAATCATCTCTCCTGCCCCTGTTTCAATTAAAATTTGTTTAAAAGCGCCACCGGCACCGGTAAGTAAAATAATTATTCCGGCGGCCTGGAAAGATTTAGTAGCTACTTTCAGTAAAAATTCTTTTTGCATTCCTCTTCTAACTCCAAGAAAATACCAGGCTACAAGATTTGCTATTATTAATGCTGAAAATGGATGCCCCACCAATTCTATCGTATATAAAAGTCCTTCCGGAATTAAAACTCCATCAAATAATGGACTTTGCACTAAAGTATTTCCTACAATTAGAAAAATTGGAATTAAAATAATAGAAATAATAAGTCCGGGAGAAGGTGCTTTAGATTCATCGTATTCTATTTCTTCGGTAAAAGTTTTAGGTTCAATCTGGATTCTTTTAGAAATATACCTGGCGAAAATTGGTCCGCTGATTATTGCTGCGGGAATTCCTGCCAAAAATCCAAAAACAATTACCCAACCTAAATCGGCGCCCAAAATATCTGCAACCGCAATTGGTCCTGGTGTGGGCGGGATAAAAGCGTGCGTAATCGCCAAACCGGCCAAAAGAGGCAGTGCATACAGCAAAAGTGATTTACCGGTACGTTTGCTCAATGCATAAGTAACCGGTACCAAAATAATAAATGCCACATCAAAAAATACCGGAATTGCAACAGCAAAACCAGTAACCATCATAGCCCACGGGGCTTTTTTATCACCCGTTTTTTTCAATAAAAATGAAGCTAAGCGTTGTGCCCCTCCAGATTGTTCTAAAACTCCACCGAATAAAGCTCCTAAACCAACTACTGTAGCGACAAAACCCAGCGTACTGCCCATCCCGTCTTTCATCGTTTCCAGGATCTCTGTGGCGGGCATTCCGGCGATAATTCCTACCGCAATGCAAACAATTAGCAAAGCCAGAAAAGCCTGTATCTTTAATCTTAAAATAAGGAAAAGCAAGAGTGCAATCCCGGCAAAAACCGCAAAGAGTAATTGTAGTTCCATTAATTATTGTTTTTCCATTGAGTATGAAAAAATTCGCCCCGGGGTTTATCAGTTCGCTCGTAAGTATGTGCTCCAAAATAATCCCGTTGGGCCTGAATCATATTTGCAGAATTTTGAGCTGAAGTAAAGTTCAGTAAATAATTGGTTGCAGTAGATAAAACCGGAACGGCAAAACCAGACTGAAGTGCAATACTAACTGTTTTCGTCAATGAAGCCTGATTTTTCTCTATTTCTGAAATAATATTTTTATTAAGCAGTAAATGATTATTTGAATCTTTAAAAATATCAACTAAATTTTCCATCAAACCGGAACGAATAATACATCCGTTGGTCCAAACACGGGAAATCTCAGATAAATTAAGGTTCCAGTTATATTCTGATGAGGCAACCCGAAGTAAATCATAACCTACGGCATGATTAATTATACTGGCAGTTTTATAAGCCTGGAATAATTCATCTTTTATTTCTTCTAATTTTCCACTTTGGTTATTTTCATTTCTATACAAATTGGAAGCATTCACCCGAATTTCTTTCATCCCGGAAATATTTCTGGCCAAAACCGCAGCGGTAATAGTATCTAACGGAACACCCAGTTCTAAAGCGGCGTTGGTAGACCAACCACCGGTGCCTTTTTGTTTGGCCGCATCCAAAATTTTATCGATCAGGAAATCTTCATTCTCTTTTTTGCGCAAAATATCTACGGAAATTTCCAGCAAATAGCTTTTCATTTCCTTATTCCAGGTTTCAAAAAGATCGGCAATTGTTTCCGGGCTCGATTTTGTATAAAATCTCAGGAAATGGTAGATTTCAGCAATTAGTTGCATTTCGCCGTATTCAATACCATTGTGAACCATCTTGACAAAATGACCTGAACCATCGGGTCCAATATGAGTACAGCAAGGGTTTCCAGTTTTGTCTTTTGCCGCTATTTTTTCCAAAAGCGGCCCCATTTGTTTATACGCTTCGGCAGAGCCACCGGGCATAATTGAAGGACCTTTTAAGGCGCCTTCTTCCCCACCCGATATTCCACAACCTATAAAATGAATTCCTTGTTCTCTTAACATCTTTTCCCTTCTCCAGGTGTCTTTGTAATGCGAATTACCGCCATCGGTAATGATATCACCTTTTTCTAATAAAGGAAGTAAACTTTCTATCACTGCATCAACCGCAGCGCCGGCATTTACCATCAATAAAATCTTCCTGGGACGTGCTAAGGAAGAAATGAATTGCTCCAAATCATCAAAACCCTGAAAAGTGTATTTTTCAGCATTTTGCTGAACAAAATTTTTGGCAATATTTTCTTCAAGACCGGGTATTTGCCTATTAAAAACAGAAACATTAATATTTTTAGAAAGTAGGTTTAAAGCCAAACTCTTTCCCATTACTCCAAGTCCAATAAGCCCAA
>NZ_CAXAVR010000175.1:0-3692 GCF_963972535.1 uncultured Salegentibacter sp. | reverse complement strand
GGGTGAATAATTATGCTAAGTTCCTGCTCGTTGGAGTATTCTCCATAATCTTTAGCTCTTACTTTAAAATTATAAGTCCCAGGTTCGAGATTATTAAAGGTTACAGTATTCATCCCTGGCCTTAATTTTATCCAGTTTTCTGAATTAAGGGAATAGGAATATGTAATCCATTGCTGGTTTTTGAATGCAAACGAAGAAAATTCAATACTAAAATCGTTATCGTTATGAGCCAGTTCAATAGTATCAGCATCAGTAATTGCTTTTTCTATTATGGAATAAGAACCAGATTTCATTCCTTTTTTTACCGGTTCGTCCTGAAGATAAAATCCTGTAATTCTTAAATCTACATCACTTCCTTTTGAAGTTATTTCTGAAGGATCAAAAAAAGTGATACCGTTGGTGCTTCCAAAATATAGGCGACCATTAGCTTCAGCATAAGACGCGTTTTTATTGAACTCATTCCCCTGAAGCCCATCACGGAAATAGTAATTTTTAAACTCTTTGGTTTGAAGTTCAAATTTTGAAATACCATTATTGGTACTTATCCACAAATTATTATTGACGTCTTCCTCTATCGCGCTTATCACATTACTGGGAAGCCCGTGCTCTATAGTGTAGTTTTGGGTAATAGTATCGTTATGGGGTTTGTAAAATAAACCTTCAGAAGTTCCTATCCATAAATTATTTTCTTCATCTTCATATAGACTGTAAACAATTTTATTGGTCAAGATATGGTTTTCACCTTTTTGGTTCAGGTAGCTGTTTTTCTCCAAATCCAGGGTGGCAAGCCCATCATAAGTGCCTATATAAAGCTCATTGGTATTAGATAAGAGTAAGCAGTTAATCCATTTATTGTATAACTGGTCATAAGGGGCTCCATTTTCAATAATATTACGGTTTGTGCTTTCTTTGGTTTCAAGATTGTAAGAATAAAGCCCGTATCCCAGGGTACCAATCCAAAGATTTTTCTTGCTATCTTCAGTAATATTATAAACGCGTTCTACGGTATTATTCTTGTCGTCTTTAAAAGGCTCAATATATTCTAAATCCTGCGTTTCCCTATTTACTTTTGCCAGTCCGTTAAGGTACGTGCCAATCCATAATTCATTTTCTGAATCCTGGAAAATGCTCATAATACTCGCCGATCCCTGTATCCCATTTTGACCTAAATGAAAACGCTGTTTTTTATCTTCGGTTACACCATATAATCCGTCCCCATCGGTACCTACCCACAAAATATTTTGCCTGTCTTTAAATATAGATACCACGCTGTTGGAACCTATAATGTTGTTTTTTACCGATTGGTAGCCTATATAATTAAAATTATTGGCCTTATCTGGGATTAATAAAACTCCTTTTTGATAAATACCTAGCCAAAGATTATCGGCATTATCCTGCATTATAGAGTGAATTTTAGTTTTCTTAAAATCGAAATTAGCAATGCTAAAATCGTTTACACTCATTTTTTCTCTTACAGGATCATAGATCTTTAAACCCATCCCATCTGTACCCACAAAAATTTCATTCTCTTTATTTACAAAAAGTGTTTTTACCGGTAGGTTTTTAGAGTCTTCTATAAATTTAAAATTATCTTTTTCACGGTTATATTTAAACAGGCCCGCACTCAAACTTCCCACGTACAAATTCCCATTTTGATCTTGAGTAATACTGGAAATTTGAGTTTCATAATCATTTTCATTAAAATACTCGGTGATTTTACCTTCGCGCGTTATTTTAAATAGCCCTTTATCCTGGCTTATAGCCCATAGATTTTCATTTCTATCTTCAAAAATTTTTTCAAGAAACGAAGTGGGAACCATTTCTGGAAATTTCCTGGCAACAGGTTTACCATGCTCCTGCCTTAATTTTAAAATGCCCTGCCCAGAAGTTCCTATTAAAATTTCTCCATTTTCTCTTTCAAGCATAGTGGTAACGTGCGCAGGATAGGCAGAACTGTCTTCCGTTAAGAGAGGAATCTCATGGAATTCTTCAGTAGCGTGGTCAAAATATTGTAAGCCATTAAAAAAACCGAAATATAAAACGCCCTCACTATCCTGAAATATAGACTTTACATAATTATTTAAGATTGAAGTAGAATCTTCCCGTTCTTGTTTATAAATTGAAAATTTTGCCCCATCGTACCTGTCTAAACCATCTTCGGTAGCAATCCAGATATAGCCTTTGCTATCCTGAAAGATTTGATTAATTAAACTACTGGAAAGTTCTGCATCAGTAGAAAATAGATTTCCTACCTGCCCATAATTGAAGATTGGAGATAATAGAAGGATGGTTAATAATAAATAGCATCTATTTAAACAGGCTACTTTAAAATTGGGTGCTTTCATATAGACCTCATCGTAATTTTTAGGGTGTAGAACTTTTTTAGAATAATTAATTATTGAAATTTTTAATTAAACCTGGCGCAGCATAAAAAACTTATGGTTTGTATGACCACAAGTTATAATTTTTTTCTTAAATTAGCAATCTATTAGAGATTTATAAAAATTACGCCCCAATAAATACTTATTTTCATCCTTTTGGGAGAAAAGTTTTAATTTCAATTTTACGGTTGATTATTCATTAAGTTCGATAAAACTACTCTCAAAAGGATTTTTTATTGAAATTATTTAGAATAAAGTATTGGGTAGTATTGCTAACTCATAGTTTAAAAGAAAAGCCTTCTTCTACTTTTTGCTGATATTTTTCGGCATCAAACTGATATAGGAAAGAACCCTTCCGGGAAGAATTCATATCTTTTTCTTCCAGTTTAATTAAAATATCCAAAGCATTGATTTTATTGATAAAATTGCGTTTATCCAGCTTTTCTCCAAGTATAGATTCATAAAGCTTTTGAAGCTGGCGCATCGTAAATTTTTCGGGTAGAAGTTCAAAACCAATTGGCTTTTTAGAAGTTTTGTAGCGTAACCTTTTTATAGCTTTGGTAATCATTTCAGAATGGTCAAAAATAAGCTCGGGAAGTTCTGTGACGCTAAACCATTTAGCCGAATATTTATCAATTAGAGCCTTGTCATGCTCTTTAATATTAATAAGGGCAAAATAGGCTACCGATATGGTTCTCTCTGCAGGATCCCGGTCTACTTCACTAAATGCATACAACTGCTCCATGTAAATTTGTTCAATTCCGGTAAGTTGATATAGGATACGGTTAGCAGCGATATTAAGGTTTTCGTGTCTTTTAAGAAAACCTCCCATTAAAGACCATTTTCCTTTTTCGGGTTCAAAATTTCTTTTAATAAGAAGAATTTTTAAATCTTCCTCATCAAAACCAAATATTATACAATCTACTGCCAGAAGAACTTTGTCTTCTAATTGGTATTTCTGAACCATTTTTTACCTGAAATTTAAAACCGGAATGCGGCCATGCTAATATTGAATTTAATTTCTGAACTTACAAAATTAAAAATTTGTTAAAGAAAAATTGTTTTTGAGATTTACTTTTATTTATATTTGGAAATGTAAAATTAACACTTAAGGAGTTTAAAGATATTTAATTCACTGTAAATCAATAATAATATGAAAGTTAAAATTTTATTTGCTCTTATGCTTGGCTTCGTTTTTAATGTACAGGGGCAGGAGACAAAAATTTCATTCAAAACGGCAGAAGATGCGCCTAACATTAGTAAGCATATTTATGGGCATTTTGCTGAACATCTGGGCAGATCTATTTATGA
>NZ_CAXAVR010000174.1:0-3780 GCF_963972535.1 uncultured Salegentibacter sp. | reverse complement strand
AGAAACCTGCGCGGTCTTTTCTAATCTCCTCTTTAAAACCTTCAAAAACTTCTTTTTCAAGCCCATCGGGATTATCATCGGTTTTCAGCATAAAGGGTGGCACCGCAGAGATTAATGCAGCTTTAGATACATTGGCGGTTCCATATTTCCCTATAAAACGAGCAACTTCTCCTCCACCCATAGAGAAACCTACAATAATTGTATCTGAAAGTCCCAGTGCTGTAATTACATCGTTTAAATCTGAAGCCAATGTATCGTAATCGTAGCCGTCCCAGGGTTTGTCGCTATCACCAAAGCCGCGGCGGTCGTAACTTATACATCTAAACCCTGCATCTACAATTTTCTCTACCTGGTATTCCCACATTCTGTGACTTAGAGGCCAGCCGTGAATAAGAATTACCGGTTGCCCTTCCCCATAATCTTCATAAAAAAGTTTAATCTTATTACCTTTTTCTTCGTTTTTAGTCTCTATATAATTCATTGCTTATTTTTTTAATAAGGTATGCACTAAAAACCCCGATAAAAAAGTAAAGCCTGCATTTAGCAGGCTTTTAACGTGTTATCAAAAATTTTATTTAAAACTACATAATTTCAATACTTCCTTTTCCCTCCCTTATTACTTCAGGTTCAGAGTTTGTGAGATCTATAACGGTAGATGGAATGTTATCACCATACCCACCATCAATTACAAGGTCTACAAGTTGATCCCATTTCTCTTTAATTAATTCGGGATCTGTGGTATATTCTATAACCTCATCTTCATCATAAATAGAAGTTGAAACAATTGGATTTCCTAAAGTAGCCACAATACTTTTACAAATATTATTGTCTGGCACCCTAATCCCGACGGTTTTCTTCTTTTTAAAGACATTTGGAAGGTTATTATTTCCGGGTAAAATAAAGGTATATGGTCCTGGAAGATTTCTTTTGAGAATTTTAAAGGTAGTCGAATCTATTTGTTTTACGTAATCTGATAGATTGCTTAAGTCTTCGCAAATAAAAGAGAAATTCGCTTTTTCCAGTTTTACACCCTTAATTTGAGCAATTTTTTCTAAAGCTGAGGTATTGGTAATATCGCATCCAAGGCCATAAACGGTATCGGTTGGATAAATAATAAGTCCGCCGTTCTTTAGGACTTCTACTACTTTATTAATATGCTTTTGACTCGGATTTTCATCATAAATTTTAAGTAATTCAGCCATAATTATAATTTTTAGTAATTGAGAATTTACAAATTTTCGTGCAGATAATTTTGAAATAGCCTGATTAATCTAATTTAGAAACTTCACTTTCCAACTTCAGTACCTTGCTTCCATCTTCCTGCTCTATAAAAAGTGCTTTGTTGCCTTCTTCGCCTTTTCGGGTAATTTCACTGCCGGCTATTGTTTTGGTGACTTCTTTGGTATAAGTTTCGGTCACTTTTCCTTCAGCTTTTCCATTTCCCCATTTCCAACTAACATTGCTACCTTCTCTAATCATTTTTTTATTTAGAAGGTAAAAAGAAAGCCGCATGAAGCGGCTTTATATAACAGAAGTTTAACGAGATTTAGGAGATCAATTTCAATTTAGCAAACCTTAGCAGTAACTTTTTAATTCCGCCATTTTCAAAATCTATTTCGGCTTTTTTATCCTGCCCCACGCCCTCTATAGCCAGCACTTTTCCTTTCCCAAAACGCATATGCTCTACCACGTTACCGGCTTCCAGTTTTATAGCATTTGTAGCTTTCTCGGGTTCTGGGCTTGCGGGTTTTAATTTCCGAAGTTTTCTTAACTGCGACTCGCTTGGTTTATGTGCAGGTGGCGGAGTTCCTTTTTTAGGCTTGGTTTGTCTCAGTTTACTTTTATCAATATCATCCCCAAAAATATCGGTATCTATAAGCGGTTTGTATTTATAATCATCCTGCGGAATCATATAATCCATATACTGCTCATCTACTTCTTCTATAAACCTACTTGGTTCAGCATCTACCAATTTCCCCCAACGGTATCGGGATTGCGTATAAGTTAAGTAAGCCTGTTTTTCGGCACGGGTAAGTGCCACATAGAATAATCGGCGTTCTTCTTCCAGTTCGCTTCGGGTATTCATACTCATTCCTGAAGGAAAAAGATCTTCTTCCAACCCAACAATATACACATATGGGAACTCCAAACCTTTTGCCAGGTGAATGGTCATTAAAGCCACGCGGTCGTCATCGCCGGTATCTTTATCCATATCTGTAGCAAGCGCTACATCTTCCAGGAATTCAGCCAGAGAACCATCGGCATCTGCCAGTTCTTTTTGACCTTCCACAAAATCCTTGATCCCGTTTAATAATTCCTCGATATTTTCAATTCGAGCAATTCCTTCCGGAGTACCATCTTTCTTTAATTCCTGAACCAAACCGGTTTTTTTGGTCACAGTATCGGCTACAGTAAAAGCATCGGCGTTTTCGGCTAAAATCGTGAAACTCTTAATCATATTCACGAAATTATTAAGCTTGGTCTGGGTACTTCTATTTATTTGTAGATCCAGATGATCTATATTCTCAATAATTTCAAAAATGGTTTTCCCATATTGATTTCCGGCAATGCTCAATTTATCCATGGTAGTTTGCCCAATTCCGCGGGCTGGATAATTAATTACCCGCTTAAGTGCTTCCTCATCTTTCGGGTTAATCAGAAGCCTTAAATAAGACAGTACATCTTTAATTTCCTTTCGCTGGTAGAATGAAAGTCCGCCGTAAATTCTATACGGGATTTCCTTTTTTCTGAGCGCGTCTTCCATCGCCCTACTTTGGGCGTTGGTTCGATAAAGAATAGCAAAATCACCGTTATTCATCTGGTTTTGCATTCTATTTTCAAAAATAGAACCGGCAACAAAACGCCCTTCTTCCCCATCGGTAAGCAAACGATTTACAACAATTTTTGGCCCTTCATCATTAGCCGTCCACACTACTTTTTCAAGCTTGGTTTTATTCTTTTCAATAATGGAGTTGGCGGCATTTACAATATTTTTGGTAGAACGGTAATTTTGCTCCAGCCGGTACATTTGCACATTCTCGTAATCTTTCTGAAAATTCAGAATGTTATTAATATTCGCTCCGCGGAAAGCATAAATACTCTGTGCATCATCTCCCACCACGCATATATTCTGAAACTTATCGGAAAGTGCTTTTACAATTAAATACTGAGAATGGTTAGTATCCTGGTACTCATCTACCAAAATATACCTGAAACGGTTTTGGTATTTATGAAGCACTTCAGGAAAGCGGTTTAAAAGCTCGTTGGTTTTCAGCAAAAGATCATCAAAATCCATCGCACCGGCTTTAAAACAACGCTCTACATATTCCTGGTAGATTTCCCCTAAACGCGGTTTTTTAGACATCGCATCGGCTTCCTTCAATTCCGGGTTTTGGAAATAGGCTTTTACGGTAATCAAACTGTTTTTATAGGAAGAAATTCTGCTATAAACCTGCTTGTATTTATATACATCCTTATCCAGGCGCATATCTTTTATAATCGCCCTAATTACACTTTGCGAATCCTGTGTATCGTAGATAGTAAAGTTTGAAGGATAGCCCAATTTATCGGCTTCAAAACGCAGAATTTTGGCAAAAATGGAGTGAAAAGTACCCATCCAAAGGTTTTTCGCTTCACTATTCCCTACAATCTTAGCGATACGGGTTTTCATTTCCCGGGCCGCCTTATTAGTAAAAGTTAAAGACAAAATATTAAAAGGATCTACACCCTGGCTCATAAGGTAAGCAATACGGTAAGTAAGCACCCGCGTTTTTCCAGATC
>NZ_CAXAVR010000173.1:0-3822 GCF_963972535.1 uncultured Salegentibacter sp. | reverse complement strand
ATAATTTTAATAGTTTTTAAAAGCCGAAATTAATTTTTCGGCTTTTTTATTTTATTTTTTTGTTTAATCTTTTTAAACAAATCTTAATAATTTCTGTATATTTTCAATTTTGCAGAGTTTCTACACTATCTTTACCTAAAAAATTTGAAAATACCATTTCACTTTCCGCTTTTATTTTTTTTCCTGTGTATTTCAATGGGAATCAATGCTCAGGAAACCTATACGCTTAAAGGAACTATTACCAATGCGTCCAGTAATGAAACATTAATAGGTGTAAATGTTATTGTTCCGGAAGAACAAAAAGGCGTGGTTACCAATGAATACGGTTTCTATTCCATAAAACTGCAGGAAGGCACTTATACACTTGAAATTTCTTACCTGGGTTTTCAAACCATAAGAGAAACAATAACTATCACAGAAGATACCACCTTTAATACCGAAATGACTGAAGGTTCTGAAAGTTTAGACGAAGTAGTTATAAAGTCTAATAGTGAAGGTTTTAATATTAAGAGCCCCGAAATGAGCGTTAATAAACTTTCTATTAATACCATTCAAAAATTACCGGTGGTATTTGGTGAAGTAGATATCGTAAAATCATTACTGCTTTTACCGGGAGTTTCTAATGCAGGAGAAGGTGCTTCGGCTTTTAATGTACGCGGTGGCGCGGTAGATCAAAACTTAATTCTACTAGATGAAGCTACTATTTTTAACTCTTCTCACCTTTTTGGTTTCTTTTCGGTGTTTAATCCCGATGCAGTAAAAGATTTAAAATTATATAAAGGTGGAATTCCGGCTAAATATGGCGGAAGGGTATCATCGGTTCTTGATATTTATCAACGTGACGGTAACAGTAAAGAATTTAAAGCACAGGGCGGAATTGGGGTAATTTCAAGTAGATTACTGGCTGAAGGACCCATTGTAAAAGATAAAGGTTCTTTTTTGGTTGCCGGCAGAAGTTCTTATGCACATTTATTCCTGAAACTCGCCGATAATCCAAACTCTGCTTACTTCTATGATCTCAATACAAAACTAACCTACAAGTTAAATGATGAAAATAAGCTATTGTTTTCTGGATATTTTGGTCGCGATGTTTTTGATATCAATCAAAACTTTTTAAATACCTACGGAAATTCAGTCTTTAACCTTAGATGGAATCATGTTGTTTCAGATGATATTTTTACCAATTTATCACTTATTTATAGTGATTATTACTATGGTTTAACCCTTAATTTTGTTGGCTTCAATTGGGACAGTGGTATAAAGAACCTCAATATAAAATATGATTTTAACCACTATTTAAACAATACATTTCAATTAGAGTACGGTCTCCACAGCACTTACCACGAATTTAATCCGGGAGAAATTGCTCCAATAGATGAAAACTCTGGCATTAATTTCTTTAAACTTACCAATAAATATGCACTTGAAAATGCGGCTTACTTTTCCGTAGAACATAATATTTCAGATAAACTTACGGCAGAATACGGACTTAGATTTAGTAATTTTTTACGATTGGGCCAGGAAAGTTTAAATGAATATGAAAATGACAACCCAATTATTTATAATGAAGCATTAGATATTTATGAAGAAGCGCAACCTGTAGACCAGAATTCCTATTCCAGATCTGAAGTTATAAAAACCTATTCCAACTTTGAACCGAGGCTGGCGTTAGCTTATAATTTCAGCGAAAATCAGTCGGTTAAAGCGAGTTATAACAGGATGGCTCAATATTTACATTTAATCTCCAACACTAACTCTCCCACTCCCCTTGATGTATGGGCACCAAGCGGACCATTTATTAAACCTCAAATTTTAGATCAATACGCCCTGGGGTATTTTCGAAATATTGATGACGGAAAATATAGCTTAGAGACTGAAGTTTTTTATAAGGATATTCAAAACAGGATAGATTATGTTAATGGAGCGAATCTAATCGCTAATAATAACATTGAAACTATAATTTTAAATGGTAGATCCCGGGCTTATGGTCTGGAAATTTTAGCAAAGAAAAACGAAGGTAGGTTTACTGGTTGGCTCGCTTATACCCTGTCAAGATCTGAACAACAAACTCCCGGGAGAACTGCGGCTGAAAGCGGAATTAATAATGGAAAGTGGTATGCAACTAACTACGATAAAACGCACGATATTAGTCTTACCGCCACATATGATTATAATAAGAAATGGGATTTTAGCGCTAATTTTGCATTTCAAACCGGGTTACCGGTCACTTACCCAACAGGGCAATATGATTTTAACGGAATAAATGTTCCGGTTTATGGAGATAGAAATAGCAATAGATTACCGGCCTACCACAGGCTAGATCTTTCCGCTACTTATATTCCAAAACCTAATAAAAAACAAGGCTTTCAATCTTCATGGAATTTTGGCATTTACAATGTTTATAACCGGAAAAATGCTAACTCTATAAGCTTTAGGGAGAATGAAGATACCGGAAGAAACGAATCGGCAAAATTAAGTCTATTCGGAATTATTCCTTCCATAACCTATAATTTCAGTTTTTAAGATGAAAAATTTATATATTTTATCACTTATAATCCTTTTTACATTCACTTCTTGCGAAGAAGTAATAGACTTAGATTTGGATGAAAGTGAACCAAGATTAGTGATAGACGCTTCTATGCTATGGTATATAGGCACACCTGGTAATAATCAGCAAATTAAATTATCAGAAACCATTGGCTTTTACGAAGAAGGAATTGAGCCGGTAACAGATTCTAAAGTAATTATTGAAACAGGTAGTGGTGAAGAATTTATTTTTACTCATCAGGAAAATGGTATATACCAAAATTCTAATTTTATTCCCGAATTTGACGAAAATTATACGCTGGAAATAAGCTATAATGATGAGCTTTACACGGCTACTTCCAGTTTTGTTCCTGTTGCAGGTATAGACTATATTGAACAGAACGATGAAGGCGGATTCACACGTGAAGACCTTGAGGTTGAAGTATTTTTCACAGATCCGGCCGGTGAGGACAATTTCTACCTTTTTAGCTTTAGTAATATCACTACTTCTAAATTCTCTCTGGAAATTTATGAAGATGAATTTACAGATGGCAACCAGGTGTCCTCATCATACTCTAACGAAGATTTGGCAACAGAAAATGAAATTCACATTACTATGGAAGGAATATCAGAACCTTTTTATAATTATTTATTTATACTTCGTTCCCAGGGAGGCAATAACGGAGGCGGCCCATTTCAATCACAACCCGCAACAGTTAAGGGAAATATAGTGAATCAAACCAATCCAGAAAATTATCCTTTTGGATACTTTAGACTTTCAGAAGTCGATTCTACTACATATATTGTGCTCTAAGAAAGTAAGATGAAACATACTAATAAAAAAATATTAGGAAGAGGAATCAAATACCTGGCATTTGCATTGCCCCTAACATTAATAGGCCCTTCGGTATTATTTACCGCCTTTAACAACCAGGATCATCCATTTTATATTCCTGTATTAATAGTAGGAATTATTGCGCTAATAGCTGCGATAATTTTAATGTTTCTGGGAATAAAGACCATTGTTAAGTCGATTTTCGACTAGTAAGAAATTTAAAATCGAACTATACTCCTTCTAAAAAAATAGCTCCTATTTAGTTCAGACTTATTTGTAGTAATTAATTATTCTGTGGTATCTGCTAATGTATTATTACTACCCTTATCCCACCACTACCCCCTCATCAGATACAAGTAAAGGTTTCTTTAGAACCTAGGGGCACTTTGGTACCAAAAACCATATTTATTAAAACAAAAAAAGACCCTTACAAGTTCATGTAAGGGTCTTCTAAAAAAAGG
>NZ_CAXAVR010000172.1:0-3823 GCF_963972535.1 uncultured Salegentibacter sp. | reverse complement strand
GAAAGTAGGTTTAAAGCCAAACTCTTTCCCATTACTCCAAGTCCAATAAGCCCAATTTCAGCTTTAGAAGCTTTTAATTTTGTCATAATTTCTTTTAAAATATTTTCTTCAGAAGTATTTACATTTACTCGTAATCCATATTGTGGTTCTTCTAGGGTTTCAAATTGTGAAGTGAGCATTTCTGGTTTAAAATAATGGCCTTTCCTGGCTTTTAACCTTTCTAAAATCACTTCAAAATCAGCCGATAGGAAAATCCACTTTAAATGTTCTTCAGGAATTGAAGTTAATTGTTGTCTATATTTTTCTTTTAAAGCCGAACAGGCCAAAACAGCGCCCCCGTCTTGTTCCCATTTTTGAATATTTTCAGCTAAAACTGCTAACCAGCCTTTTCGATCTTCATCCTGAAGCGGAATTCCATTTTTCATCTTTTCCACATTTTCTGAAGGATGAAAATCATCGGCATCATAAAAAGATAAATTCAATTCTTTAGCGAGGAGTTTTCCAATAGTAGTTTTACCAGAACCCGAAACCCCCATCACAATATATACGGCCATTAGTAAGTAATTTTTAAGATTTCCAGTTTTCGGGTTTCTTCGCCTAATTTAAAATCAATTTTATCTCCAACCTTTTTACCGGTAACCGCTTTTGCGATAGGCGCTACAAAAGCGATCTTTTGTTTTTTCACATCAGCCTCATCTACCCCAACAATTTGAAACTTTTGAATATTTCCATTTTGCTTCAATTCAATCAAAGCTCCAAAACGCACTTCATCTTCAGGTTGCTCTTTAGGATCTAAAACCCTCGCGGTGCTAATTCGCTCTCTTAATAATTTGAGATTGCCATCTATAACTGCCTGTGCCCTTCTACGTTCTGTTTCATTTTCTTTGTCGAGATTAGCACGTTCTGCTGTGAGCTTTTCCTCTTCTTCTTTTAATTCTTTTAATCCATTTGGCGTAACATAATTTGTTTCACCGGCCGGTAAAGCCGCTCTTGGCGGTATTATAGGAGCTTCTTCCTGGTCGTCTTCTTTTACAAATCCTCTGCTCATAATTTAGTTTTAAACTTCAAAATAGGAATTAATATGCTTCGGTAAAAAATTATACTGATTTATTAATTCATAAATCTTTCAGAAGAAGAATTCTACCAGGCGGTATTCCCTTATTTTTATTTTATAAATTTAAATAATGAGCCTCGAAATAGCCATATTGTTTCTTATCATCATCGTGGTAATTGTTTTCTTTGCCCTGGAAGTTTTTCCGGTAGATAAAATTGCGTTTTTTATTCTTGCAGCCTTATTGTTAACTAACCTGGTAAGTCCCGAAGAAGCTATTTCTGGCTTTTCCAGTCCGGCAACTATTACGGTACTGGCTTTAATGATTATAGCCATAGGCCTGGAAACAAACGGGGTTATAGACTGGCTGGCCAGCGGACTCAAAAATCTAAGGGTTCTTCCAATATTTTTAATGGTACCTGTCTTTATGTTTATTGCAGGGAGTATTTCGGCATTTATAAATACTACTGCTGTGGTAATTGTTTTTATAAAGATTATTACAGAATTATCTGCTAAATACGATATCCCCAATTCAAAATTGCTTCTACCAATTTCTTTCGCGGGTATTATAGGCGGGAGTTGCACGTTAATGGGTACTTCTACCAACCTTATTGTAAACGCAGTTGCTATAGACAGGGGTATTGAAAGGTTTAGTTTCTTTGAATTTACATGGTATGGAGTTATTTTTATGGTAATCACCATTGTGATAGTAAGTGCTTTAATTAAAATACTCCCCAACACCAAAAAGACTAAAATAAGTGAAGATTATAATCTTGATGAATATATTACTAAAGTAATTGTCACCGAAAACTCCAGTGTAATTGGAAAAAGTATTAGTGAAAGTTTTTTATATAATAATGAAGATATTGAAGTACTAAGGCTAAAACGAAATGGGATTATAAACGATCGCCCAGGGAAATTCACTACGCTCAAAGAAGGCGATCAACTTTTACTGCGCTGTAATCTTGCAAATCTTATAAAATTAAAAGATGCTAAGGGATTTACCGTAATTAAAGAGGAAGACAATAGGAAATTAGCCGACCCTATTACTGACTCTGAAGAACTGGAAGAAAATGTTCAGGTAGTAGAAATTTTAATGCTGCCCAACTCCCCATTAATAGGAAAAAGTATAAAAACTGTAGGTTGGTATGATCTTCACGGGGCGGTACCGCTGGCGATTAGAAAACGAAGAAATTTTAGAAATCCCAGGCGTAGAATTTTTAATCGGGGGAAAGACGAAATTGAATTAAGGGTTGGAGACCGCTTACTGGTTGAAGTTAGCGAAAGCGCCCTGGATGAACTTCAAAAGATTGAAAATGTAACGATTTTGCAGCAACACAAGAATATTGAAGTTACCACCAAAACTAAAAAATATATTTCGCTTTCAATTCTATTAGTGGTTATTGCGCTCTCTGCATTTTCTATTTTTCCCATTTTAAAAAGTGCACTTATTGGCTGTTTTTTAATGATTTTCACGAAATGTATAGACCTGGGGAAAATTTATTCCCAGGTAAACTGGCAAATTATTTTCCTGTTAGCGGGGATGATTCCTTTAGGCGTAGCAATGAACAATACCGGCGCCGATCAATGGATTTCTGACCAATTATTGCTAATTTTTGAAAACCAAACAGATATTATTGTAATTGGGATTTTATTCCTGGTAACGATGGTTTTAAGCGGATTTATCTCTAATAATGCTACGGCAATAATTATAACTCCCATCGCCATAAGTATTGCCGCAAGTATGCAAATGGATCCAAAACCTTTTATTTTATCGGTGCTATTTGCTTCTAATTTTAGTTTTTTTACACCTGTAGGATACCAAACCAATACCATAATTTATGGGATGGGAATTTACCGTTTTAGGCACTTTTTCATCATTGGCGGCATCGTTTCCCTGGTACTTTGGGTTACTGCTTCCCTCCTGCTATCTGCTAGTTTATAATTAGGAATCTGGTCTAAATTCCGGTATTTTTGAAAAAAAATTATGCCCAATTTACTTGTAATTGGTTGTGTTTGGCCCGAACCTAATTCTTCTGCCGCCGGTAGCCGAATGCTACAATTATTAGATTTTTTTCTTGCTGAAAATTACGAAATCACCTTTGTGACTACCGCAGCTCGCAGCGAATTTGCTGTAGATTTAGAAGAGATGAATATCGCTTCTGAAGTGATACGAATGAACCATCCTTCTTTTGATGATTTACTGAAAAGAATCCAACCAAATCTGGTACTTTTTGATAGGTTTATGACTGAGGAGCAATTTGGATGGAGAGTAGATAAAACCTGCCCAAACGCGATAAAAATCTTAGATACTGAAGATCTTCATTTTTTAAGAAAAACCCGGATTGAAGCTTATAAAAAGAATATTTCTGCTGAAAGTCTTTATTTTGATGTCGATATCACGAAAAGGGAAATTGCAAGTATTTACCGCTGTGACCTAAGCCTGATAATTTCAGAAGTTGAAATGGAATTGCTTCAAAATGAATTCAATATCCCTAAAACTATTCTGCATTACCTTCCTTTTCTCCTGGAATCAATTTCCGAAGAAAATAAAGCGGAATTGCCCAGCTTCAGTAAAAGACAAAATTTTATAAGTATTGGCAATTTTCTTCATGAGCCTAACTGGAATGCGGTTTTATATTTAAAAGAAGAAATCTGGCCGTTGATTAAACAACAACTTCCAGCTTCCAAACTGGAGATTTATGGTGCTTATCCTTCCCAAAAGGTATGGAATCTGCACAACGAAAAAGAAGGTTTTCTTGTAAAGGGCCG
>NZ_CAXAVR010000171.1:0-3839 GCF_963972535.1 uncultured Salegentibacter sp. | reverse complement strand
TAGAAAATTAGTGCTTCTGAAATTAGAAAACCGCTGAGGTAAAGGTAAAAAGCATTTTTTGGAATTCGAATTACCTTTAGCCAGTTTAGGAAAGCGAATAAAGCCAGGGAAACAAAACCCAGGAAAACCCAGTGCAAATAGCCAATTACAAAGTCAAGATTATTAAAAGCCAAATCGGCGAAATATGGGATGACGCTAAGGCTTTGAATTAAAATTTTACCGACTAACAATATCCCCGAAATCATTAAAAGTCGATAACTAAAAGAACTTAATCCTGTTTTTAGAAGATTTCTATTCCGCAGTATAAAGGCGAAAAACTGGTAAAAAGCGATGAGGAGTAAAATCACTCCGAGCCCACCCATTAGATAAAATATTAATGGTGGATTGGTCCAGTAAGTGGAAAGAAAAAAGCTTAAAATAACGCCGGAATTCAGCAACAGGAAAAACCGTTTAAATTTCTTTCTGCCAAAATCTATATTCAATTTTTGAAAGAGATAATATACAATTCCCAATAGTGCTACTAAAAACCAGGCATTATACTGAAAATGCAAATAGAAATATACAGCGAGTTTGTACCAAATTGAGGTATTGCCCAGGGTACTCATAATACCTCCAAGCGCCCAGGGGCCAATACTGGAAATTACCATATACCATAAGGCTGCTTTTATAAGTTTAAAGCTTTTGGTCTTGCTATGCTTCTTTGGAATATTGCGGAGCACAAAGCCTGCATAAAAATAGGAGCAGATTAGAAAAAGTGTTGAAAAAATTATGGAAATCACCGCATACCCCTGGAACGGAAAACTAAACAACATTCCTAACAAACTAATATTTGTAGCCAGGAAAATATAGATGTATTTTCTTGAAAGTTCAGTTTTATGAAAAAACAACCTATAAATAATGCCGGTTAATGCGAGATACACCCAACCTAATAAAGCAATATGGGAGTGCGTGTGAAGAATGTATTTATAATTCCCTGGTACCGGGGTTACGTAAAATAATCTCAGGAAAATTCCCAGCAAAGCGGCCAGGAAAAAATAGGCGAGAGCTATTTTGTGATGAGCTTTTAAATCTAAACGCAGCATAGGCCGAAAGATACTAAAAAGATAAGAAGTTAGCTTAAAAATTGAACTATGAACACCATACCGAGTAAGGTGAAGTAATCTCTCCCGGTTTAAATAAAGTTTAGATTGCTGCTCCCGATAAATATCGGGATTGCAATGAAGATTTTTGGCGGTATTGGTGTAATTATTAGCAAAAATTAACCCCGTAACATTGCTGTTACGGGGTTTCATCAACACAATTAAAACATTCTAAAATAAAAAACTAAATCTACCCTGGCATGGGGGATTCCAGGATATAACAACCTTTAACTGTTTAAACTGCGTTCAAGCTCAATAGCCTTAGGGAAAAGTATATTGTTTTCTAAATGCACGTGGTGATGCAGATCGGTCTCAAATTCTTCCAGTTTTGCATAAAATGCCCTGTAAGTATTACAAGCCCATTCAGGATAATTGTAATTATCGCTTAATTCTGAAATCTCTTTAAAAATGGCACCGGCATCATCGTGCTCGGTTTCCATCATTTTAATAGGATTGTCAATTTTTCCAAATTGTGGTTTTGGTGCCGGTGTTCCTTCTTCCTCAGCTCTTACCAGTTTTTTGATAAATGGAAATAGAATAAGTTCTTCTTTCTTTAAATGGGCACTTAATTCCTGGGCAACTTCGGTAAATAATTGCTGAATTCTTATAAGCTCTGGTCTTTCGTGGCCGTGCACTTTGGCAACACGGGCCGCATATTGAATAAGTAATGGAATATTTTCTTCTACATACTGGTGATGTACGTTTATAATATGGTCGGTTAAGAAATCCAGTTTCCAGTTTTTGTAATCGTAACCGGGAGTGGTAACCGTGGCTGTTTCCTCTAATTCTTTCTTCAGTACCTCAAGGCTCACATTAGCTTTTGTCGCAGCCTGGGCTAAACTAATTCCGCCACCGCAACAAAAATCGATCCCGTGTTTTTTAAACAGGTGCGCGTTTTTAATATTTTCGGTAACATAATCGGCTACGGTTTTTACAGTTTCGGTATTCATAATAATAACTTTAAGTTGAACAATATTTCTCTACAAATATCTGCCTTGACTTCCTGCTATTTTATGAGTCTGGTCATAAGCCTAAAATTTGCCCGATAAACGCAATTTAAATCTTCCTGAATTCATTATGGATTTGCTGAAAATCCCCCCAAAACCGATTAAAAATTCAACTTCAAGAATTGGTGCGATTAACCCTGGTGCGGAAGATGCGTATCGTATTTCAACTTAAAAAAATATGGATTAATTTACCCAAACCATTCTTCGGCTTCGCGTTCTTCCACTTCTTCACCGGTATTCAGGTCTAAGCGGGTAATGTTCTTTTTGGTGTTTAAATACCGGTTCACAATCCTATCGGCATAACTGGAATTTGTTTGTGGTACCAGGTAATCTTCAAACTGTTCGGGACCATTAAAATCATCTGAATTTTCTACAAATCCGTAGCCGGCATAGCGACCTTTCTTGAGATAGATAAAAGATTTTTCAGCTTTAGTTCTTCCTTTTTCTACGAGCAAACAGGAATTTTCATATTGCTGAATATATTCTACCGCTTTAGAAACCCGCCGGTTGTATTCTTCTTTATCAATTTCGCCTTTGCACATCCCGCTGCAACTGGTTATTTTGTAATGGCTGCAATGCGAAACACCGGTTTGCAAGCCGCAATACCGCGGGCATAAATCAAATTCCTGGCAAATATTTTCCAGGAATTTAATAGCTTCTTCTCGCGTATAGAACTTCATCCAGCTTACCGGCGAAACTTTGTTTTTATGAATCACAAATTGCTCAATTCCTTTTTGGTTATGGTAGGAGGTAAGCGTATAAGGCCTGCTCACCTTTTTCTGGGCTTTATTGAATTCAGGGAAATATTTTAAAATTAAAGCAGATTCCCGCAAAAGCGCCAGCAATTCACTACCGGTAAGTTCGTAGTCTATGCTGTAAGTGGCCTGCATCAGCTTATATTTTCGGTTAGATTTTTCCTGAAAATGAGATTTTATTCGGCTTTTAATATTTTTAGCTTTCCCTATATAAAGCGGAATACCATCTTTATCCTTAAAGAAATAGACTCCGGTTGTAGCGGGTAATTTTTCGAAATCTGAATTTTTAAAATTGGGCGGAAGATAAGAAGCTGCGGTTCTTTGATTTAAAAACGCTTTAAAAACTTCATAATCGGGATCCAGATCCAGGCAACGCTGAAAAAGCGTGACTGTAGCCTCACAATCGCCGCGCGCCCTGTGCCTATCTACGTGCGGAATATTTATAGAGGTGCAAATATTTCCCAGGCTATAAGAAAAAAGGCCCGGAATTAGCTTCTTGGCCAGCCGTACCGTACACAGGCGTTTTCTTTGAAATGGCAGTTCCAGGTTATTAAATTCTGCCTTAATAATATTATAATCAAAATTCACATTGTGGGCTACAAACACACAATCTTTGGTAATTTTATCTATTTCAGAAGCTATTTCGGCGAATTTTGGCGCATCGGCCACCATTTTATCATTGATGTTGGTAAGCGTTTCAATGTATAGCGGAATCTCGGTCCCGGGATTTACCAGGGAGCTGTAGTCGTCTATAACTTTTCCGTTTTGCACTACCAGTACACAAATTTCGGTGATCTTATTGCCTTTAATGCCGCCGCCGGTGGTTTCAATATCGGTTATGGCAAATTTCACATCTTTCATGCGGCCAAATTATGATTATTTCTGAAAGTTTAAAAGGAAAAAATACTAAATAATGGAAATATTCCTTATCTGGTTGG
>NZ_CAXAVR010000170.1:0-3844 GCF_963972535.1 uncultured Salegentibacter sp. | reverse complement strand
CAAACCTCTTTTCGGGCTTCGTATAAACGTCTTCCCAGGCGCATTCCGCGGTAATCGGGATGAATAAAAACATCTATTCCGTATAAAATATCGCCGTTCTTAGTGTGGGTAGAAAAATTTTCACCACCAATTATTTCATCGTAAGTATGATCTTCATCAAACTTTTTTGAATCTATAATAATAGAAAGTGCACAGCCGGCTATTTTATTATCTATAATTATACAAAACTGCCCTTCGGGAAACTTATTAACCAGGTTCCTAATTTCATCTTTACTCCAGTATTCCTCTGGCATTTTCTGGTAGCTCTTTATCATAGAAACCTTGAGTTCCTGATAATCTTTAAGCTTTAAATTTCGAAGTTCAATTTTGGGAGTTTCGTTCACGACATTATTTTTTTGAGATTGCGAAGATACAGCAGAAAGTTATCTATTAAAAATAGCAAAGTGATTTGGGACGAATTCGCGAATAGTTATTTTGACTAATTACCTTTTACAATTTCAATCTTTGTTCTAGTTAATCGTCACCCTGTCCCGACGCTTCGGGATTATTTCAGGGTCTAAGGAGAGCTTAACTAGATTTCATGTTAGATGCTGAAACAAGTTCAGCATGACGTTAAAATGAAGATGCAAAAAGCTTACAACAACAAAATTCTATGCTTAATGGCGTATAGCACCAAGCCGGTACGGCTTCTTACGTTTAGTTTATGAAACAGACTTTCACGATATCCGTCTATAGTCTTCGGACTAAGGTTCATTTCGTTAGCCACTTCTTTATAGGTCATTTCAGAACAGGCCAGGCTAAGAAATTCCAGTTCGCGTTTAGTAAGGTTTACCAGTTTATTTTCTTTATCCTTATTTTTAATGGCTTCAGAAACCGCATCGCTATAAAAAAAGCCTTCCTTAATCACCTCATCCATGGCAAACTTAAACTCATCTGGATCTATATCTTTTAGCAAATACCCGCGACATCCCAATTTCACCATATAAGTCACGGTTTCCTCATCGTCTTCCATAGTAAGCGCCAAAACCTTTTGGTCAGGAAAATTCTCTTTAAGCCAGGCCATCGTTTCAGGGCCATCCATTATTGGCATTCTAATATCCAACAACACTAAATCAGGTTTAGGCTGGTTGGCTTTAAATTGAGTCACCAGTTCCTGCCCGTTTTTATGCACGCCATTAACCTCGTAATTCTCAAAAGAATTCACCAGGTTTTTTAAAGATTGTGAAAATAAAGTGTGATCGTCTACAATTGCTATGGTATTATTCATCTTGTTGCCCCATTAAAGAATAACGTAAAGATAAGGAAGTTCCCGCGCCTATAGAAGTTTCCATCTCAAACTTTGCCTGTATCAGCGCTGCCCTGCTTTCCATGTTGAATAACCCTGAATTCTTCTTTACCCCTTCCATATCAAATCCCATCCCGTTATCTTTTGCAGTAATGATGATTTCTTCGGAAGTAAAACTAATATGAACACTTAATGCTGAAGCCTTCGCGTGCTTGATCACATTAGAAAAGAATTCCTGAAGTATCCTGAATAAAATTATGCTGTGTTGCTGCGGAATTTCCTGTTTTTCACCGGTTACTTTCAATTCCGTTTCAATAACGCCCATACGCTGAAACCTTGCCAGTTCATTTTCTACAGAAACCACCAAACCGGCGTAACCAATTACCTGGTTGTTTAAGGACTTTGAGAGCGAACGCACTTCCTGAAGCGAATTTGCCACGGTTTCTTTAATTTCTAAAGCTGAAGCTTTCTCGGCTTCAGGTAGGTTTCTGGAAAAGATATTCAACTGCATATTAGCAACAGAAAGTAACTGACCAATATTATCGTGCAATTCCCAACCAACATTCTTTAAGGTTTGTTCCTGCATTTCTAAACGCGATTGCGAAATTTCCCGCTCAAAACGCTGTTTAGCCTCAAATTGTTCTTGCAGCATTTTATTTTTACGCCGTTGGTACACCACAAAAAAAACGATCACAAAGGCCGTTAGTAGTAGAATAACTACCACAAAATAGATGATAAGTAAAATTTCTTCTTTAGAAAGCATTTGTTATATTCTTAGAAGATGATTTATTCATGTTCGAGAGCCATAAAAAGGCAATGCTATAGGAACCGTACATAAATATATTCATTGCAATCATAACCAAACTACTGAGTTCTACAAATTCCGGGCTTTTATCATTAAAATATTTAAAATAAATAAAAATAGGCGTAGTGGTTAAGAAGTACAAAAGTGCTGAAAAGGAAATATAGAAACTGATTTCTCTTTTAATATTTAGAATTTTAGAACTCAGTAAAATTTCAAAGTAATAATAGAAAATAACTCCCAGCAGAAAAAAACTACCTAATAAATAAGTAACTACGGAATTACTCTGAAGAAATACATCTGAAAATATTAAATTGGCAATACAGATTATCACATATAAGAGCAAAGCTTTATCAATAAATTTTCTGGTTTTATTATTTGAAATATTCCACTTAAAAAAGAGTATATAAACAACAAAACTTATAATCAAATAAGGATTATATAACCAATAAGTTCTGTACAAAAAAGTTTGCTTTAGAAAATGTAATTCTTCATTCCAGTAGATTGCAGCCGGAAATAATCCTATACTTTCAACAAAGAATGTTAGCAACAGAAAATACGAAAAAAACCCAACCGCTTTATCGGCTGGGTTTTTCTGGTAAAAATATAAGCCGCATATGGCCGCAATACCCTCAAGTAAAAATACCAGGAATCTAAAATCTTGCATTAATATTCCATTGGAGGCCAGCCCGAGCCAATTGTATTATATGGCTCAATTTCATAATTATTAGGGTCAGAGTCTTCCTGTGCAGTTTCCGTTTCACCCTTAGCTTCTTTGGTGGGGGACAGAAACATGGTAGTATAACTTTTTTTCTCCTTGGTTTTAGGATAAGCTCCTAAATAAAACCGAATCCCCGGTTTTTCTACCCCCTGCTCCTTTGATTTTTCACGAACATAATCCAGGTATTCCTGTAATTCGTCCAGGCTATACCAGAATTCGCGGGTATCTTCATAACCCTCTGCTTCCCTGATGTCTTTCCCACGGGTTTTCACCCATTCGTCCTGTTCTTTACGCGCCTCTTCAACGCTAATACATTTTTTTGGTTTTTTCATTCTTAAGCTGGTTGGTTAAAAACTTAATTTTTTGTTAAGGTAAATTTAGGAGAATTTTTCATTTTGGCAAATCTTTGGTTGTCAGTTGTTTTTTCGGTTGTCGATTCTCAGTTGTGAGTTTTCTGTTTTCGGTTAATCCGGTTAAGCGTGTGGTTTGCAGTTTGGTGTTTATTGTTCGAGGTTTAAGGTTTGTTGTTTTTTTGCCACGAATACACGAATATTTTTCGTCATTGCGAGGAGGCGTTAGCCGACGTGGCAATCTGTTCTGAATGAGTTCTCGGTTGCCAGTTCTCGCCCGCCGTCAGTTCGAGTGGCTTTAATTAAGCGATAGCGCAAATAAGGCTTTATCGAGAACTATTAGAAGTTCTAACTTCATTGCACTTCTCGATACTTTCCGACTAGCGTCGGAACACTCGAAGTGACGGCTCATTTCAAACAAAAGATCGCCGCGCTCGTTCCTCACTCGCGATGACGGCAAAAAAAGCAACGTCATTGCGAGGAAGCACTGGCTGACGTGGCAATCTGTTCTTGGTAAGTTGTCTGTTTGGTGTTCAAGGGTTAATTCAACCTAGATGCTGAAATAAATTCAGCATGACGTTCTGAAGAAAGGGGATTTTTCCCCTTGTGACGAGCGTACTTATCTTCTACATTTGACATAGTCATTTTAGTTAGCTAAAGTGTTTTGGGGCAAAAAAGTGTCGTCA
>NZ_CAXAVR010000169.1:0-3873 GCF_963972535.1 uncultured Salegentibacter sp. | reverse complement strand
GATCTGGAAAAACGCGGGTGCTTACTTACCGTATTGCTTACCTTATGAGCCAGGGCGTAGATCCTTTTAATATTTTATCGCTAACCTTTACCAATAAGGCCGCCCGGGAGATGAAAACCCGAATCGCTAAAATTGTGGGTAACAGTGAAGCGAAAAATCTTTGGATGGGAACTTTTCACTCAATTTTTGCAAAAATTTTACGGTTTGAAGCCGATAAATTGGGTTATCCGTCAAACTTCACCATTTACGATACTCAAGATTCTCAAAGCGTGATCAGGGCGATTATTAAAGATATGCGCCTGGATAAAGACGTTTATAAATATAAGCAGGTTTATAGTCGTATTTCTTCCTATAAAAATAGTTTGATTACCGTAAAAGCTTATTTTCAAAACCCGGAATTGAAAGAGGCCGATGCGATGTCTAAAAAGCCGCGTCTTGGTGAAATTTACCAGGAATATGTGGAGCGTTGCTTTAAAGCCGGTGCGATGGATTTTGATGATCTTTTGCTCAAAACCAATGAACTGTTAAACCGTTTTCCTGAAGTGCTTCATAAATACCAGAATCGTTTTAGATATATTCTGGTTGATGAGTACCAGGATACCAATCATTCGCAGTATTTAATTGTAAAAGCACTTTCAGATAAATTTCAGAATATATGTGTGGTAGGGGATGATGCGCAGAGTATTTATGCTTTCCGCGGAGCAAATATTAATAATATCCTGAATTTCCAGAAGGATTATGATAACGTACAAATGTACCGGTTAGAGCAAAATTACCGTTCTACCAAGAATATCGTTAATGCGGCAAACTCTATTATTGAAAAGAATAAAACCAAACTGGAAAAAATAGTTTGGACGGCAAATGATGAAGGGCCAAAAATTGTGGTGAATCGCCTGCTAACTGATGGGGAAGAAGGAAGATTTGTTGCCGGTTCTATTTTTGAGAACCGAATGCAAAATCAGATGAGTAATGGCGATTTTGCCATTCTCTATAGAACCAACGCGCAAAGCAGGGCAATGGAAGACGCGCTTAGAAAAAAGGAAATTCCGTATAGAATTTATGGTGGACTTTCATTTTACCAGCGTAAAGAAATTAAAGACGTCCTGTCTTATTTAAGATTGCTGATCAACCCAAAAGATGAAGAAGCTTTAAAGCGGATAATTAATTATCCGGCTCGAGGAATTGGACAAACCACGATGGATAGGTTAAGCATTGCGGGAAATCAATATGGGAAAACCATTTTTGAAATTATTGAGAATATAGATCATCTGGATCTACAAATAAATAGAAGTACCCAGACCAAGCTTAATAATTTCGTGAATATGATTAAGAGTTTCACGATTTTAGCCGAAAATGCCGATGCCTTTACTGTTGCAGATACTGTAGCCAAAAAAACAGGATTGGTTCAGGAATTAAAGAAAGATGGTACTCCAGAAGGAATTGCTAGAATTGAAAATATTGAAGAGTTACTTAACGGGATTAAAGACTTTGTAGAAGGCCAAAAAGAGCTGGCAGATGCTGATGGTTCTTTAGCTGAATTTCTGGAAGACGTCGCCCTGGCTACAGATATGGATAAAGATACCGGTGATGACGATCGCGTGGCGTTAATGACCATTCACCTGGCAAAAGGACTGGAGTTTCCTTATGTATATATTGTTGGTTTAGAAGAAGATTTATTTCCTTCAGGAATGAGTATGAATACCCGAAGCGAACTGGAAGAAGAGCGCCGTTTGTTTTATGTAGCCCTTACCCGGGCCGAAAAACAGGCTTACCTGACCTATACGCAGTCACGTTACCGCTGGGGGAAACTTGTAGATGCCGAACCTAGTAGGTTTATTGAAGAAGTAGACGAGCAGTATATGGATTATATGATTCCGCAGGACGATTATAAATATAAACCGTTGATAGATACTGATATTTTTGGGGATGATATTGATAAAAGCAAACTTCGACAGAGTAAACCTAAAAAGGGAACTCCGCCTCCGGCGCATAAACCAAGCGAATCTCAGTTAAGAAAACTTCGAAAATTAAAACCCGCTAGTCCCGAGCCTCAAAAAGCTACAAACGCTATAAAACTCGAGGCTGGGAATGTAGTGGAGCATATGCGTTTTGGAAAAGGAAAAGTACTTGCTATAGATGGGATAGGGCAGGATAAAAAAGCCGAAATTGATTTTGAAAACGGAGGAATTAAAAAATTACTTTTAAGATTTGCTAAGCTGAAATTGATCTCTTAGAACTCGTTAAACTTCTGTTATATAAAGCCGCTTCATGCGGCTTTCTTTTTACCTTCAAAATAAAAAATTATTAAAGAAGGAAGCACTGTTAGTTGGAAATGGGGAAACGGTAAGGCTAAAGGGAAAGTAACTGAAACTTACACTAGAGAAATTACCAAAACAATAGCCGGAAGTGAAATTACCCGAAAAGGCGAAGAAGGCAATAAAGCACTTTTTATAGAACAGGAGGATGGAAGTAAAGTGCTGAAGCTGGAAAGTGAAGTTTCTAAATTAGATTAGTTAGTCTATTTCAAAAATATCTGCACGAAAATTTGTAAATTCTCAATTACTAAAAAATTATAATTATGGCTGAATTACTTAAAATTTATGACGAAAATCCGAGTCAGAAACATATTAATAAAGTAGTAGAAGTCCTAAGAAAAGGAGGGCTTATAATTTATCCAACAGATACTGTTTATGGTCTTGGGTGCGATATAACCAATACCTCGGCATTAGAAAAAATCGCCCAGATCAAGGGCGTAAAACTTGAAAAGGCTAATTTCTCTTTTATTTGTGAAGATTTAAGCAATCTTTCAGATTATGTGAAACAAATAGATTCTGCAACTTTTAAAGTGCTCAAAAGAAATCTTCCCGGCCCTTATACGTTTATTTTACCCGGAAATAATAACCTTCCAAATGTCTTTAAAAAGAAAAAAACAGTAGGGATTAGGGTGCCCGATAATGCGATTTGTAAAAGTATTGTCGCCACTTTGGGGAATCCGATTGTTTCTACCTCTATTTACGATGAAGATGAAGTAATAGAATATACCACAGATCCTGAATTAATTAAAGAAAAATGGGATCATCTCGTAGACTTGGTAATTGATGGTGGTTATGGAGACAATATTCCCTCTACCGTTATAGATCTTACAAATTCTGAACCTGAAGTAATAAGGGAGGGAAAAGGAAGTATTGAAATTATGTAATTTTAAATCTCTCATTGAGGGTTTAATTCCCCGAGAATGGTCTCGAAATTATAAAATAGTTTTCTAGTTCATACCTCCTAGGTTTCCCCTGGGTTCTTGGTTAAAATTTTGAAAACACGTTAAAAGCCTGCTAAATGCGGGCTTTATTTTTTTAGACTAAGCTTTAGTGCATAACTTAATAAAAAAATAAGCAATGAATTATATAGAGACTAAAAACGAAGAGAAAGGAAATAAGATTAAACTTTTCTATGAAGATTATGGCGAAGGGCAACCGGTGATTCTAATTCACGGCTGGCCTTTAAGTCATAGGATGTGGGAATACCAGATAGAGAAAATTGTAGATGCGGGGTTTAGATGTATAAGCTATGACCGTCGAGGATTTGGCGACAGTGATAAACCCTGGGAAGGTTATGATTACGATACTTTGGCATCAGATTTAAACGATGTTATCACTGTATTAGGACTTTCAAAAACAATTCTCGTAGGTTTCTCTATGGGTGGAGGAGAAGTAGCCCGCTTTATTGGAAAATATGGAACTGCAAATATTGAAAAAGCTGCCTTGATCTCTGCTGTGCCGCCTTTTATGCTGAAAACAGACGATAATCCTGATGGGCTTGAGAAAGAAGTTTTTGAAGGTTTTAAAGAGGAGATTAGAAAAGACCGCGCAGGTTTCT
>NZ_CAXAVR010000168.1:0-3904 GCF_963972535.1 uncultured Salegentibacter sp. | reverse complement strand
GTGAAGTACTTTACAAAATCGGTTCCTCCACTTACATTTACGTTTGCGTTATAAGACATCGTGTAATCACGAAAAAGAGTATTTGCCCAATCAACATTTGGATATCGCTCTCTTTCTGCCTGGTCTGCCGGATTTCTATATTTGTCAATAATATCTAATGGCATATAATCGTTCCAGGCGCTTGGGTTTAAACCAAGTTCATTCTCAATGGCTTCATTACGAACCCTTAAAGCATCATAAGCGTCGTATTTACCGGGCAGCTTAGAAGGCCTTTTCATTGTAGTGTTTACTCTTGCCCTTATTATAGCTTTTCCTTTTTCACCTCTTTTGGTAGTTACAAGAATCACCCCGTTTGCACCCCTAACTCCATACACAGCGGTAGCAGAAGCATCTTTTAAAACTGAAATTGATTCTACCGAGCTTATTGCTACACTAGACATTGGCCGTTCCACTCCGTCTACCAAAATAAGCGGGGAAGAGTCGTTCCAGGTACTTTGCCCCCGAATTAAAATTCTGGGATCTTCTTCTCCAGGCATACCCGTACTGGCACTGGTAATAACGCCGGGTACATTCCCGGTTAAAGCTGCACCAATGTTCGTCACACCACCTGCTCTTTCCAGAACATCACCGCTAACTTCTGCTATAGATGCTACAACGGTCTCTCTTTTTTGTTCTCCATAACCAACAATTACCACTTCTTCTAGCGCATCCTGGTCTGGATCCATAATCACGTTAATTTCCGATTGGTCATTAACTTTTCTCTCTATGGTTTTATAGCCTATAAAGCTAAAAACCAGGGTAGCATCGGCAGGAGCATCTATGGTATAATTCCCTTCCATATCGGTTACAGCACCGAGATTTGGAACTTCCTTTACAAGAATATTCACCCCTGGTATTCCAAGATTATCTTCAGATGAAGTAACCGTTCCCCTAATTGTTTGTTGTTCACTTCCACTTTTTGGCTTATTATCATTAGCATAAACCGAAGGAAAAAACAGAAGTTGAAGCAATAGTCCAAAAACCATTGTTCTAGTTAGGTAAGGAAGATTTATTAAATTTATTTTCATATTAAAAATGTTTTAAACTCTATTAAAATGGCTCAAAGGCATTTTAATTGGCTTGCTATTCATATTCGATAACGTTTTAGTTTTTAGGAATAAAAAAAGTGACATTCCCGGGATCATTTCTGAAGAATAAAACCTCATTCCGAAAATGATTTCTGTGAAGCTTCGTTTCCGTTAGATAATAATTTGTCATTCTCTTATTATTATTTCGTTTAAGGGTTATTAAATAGTTTAAAAATGAATAAATACTCCTTTTTGATATTTAAGATAGTTTTAAGAAGTATTGTTTCGTTTTGTTAACCTGGAATTAAAATTCAGCTTATTTTAAGGTTTTGATCATTTCAAAAAAGCTTAATTGTGAATTATTCCTTAAAAAATCTGAACCAAATATATCCGTTAATTCAGCTTATCAAGAATTGTGGTGTTACAAATACTTTACGGTATGTTACATGCGAGAAAAAAAATGGTAAAATCAATGTAAATTGGGTTAAAATAGGACATATTTTAAGATAACGTAATGGCCTGAAACCCTATAAAACCTATACCTCTCAAGGCATTGTGATTTTGGAAAGGATTATAGTATATAAAAATGTTAATTTTACACTTAAACGTCGCCTTAAAACAAAAATAAATGCTTAGCTGGCAAAAATTGGTTTAAAATTCCTCGATTTTCAAATGATTTTGAAGCAAAAAAACGCTAATTCTCAACTCAATTTTCAAGAATTTGTGTTTCTATAAAATTGGTTTCGATTTTTCAAATTTGGTTAAGGAGAAATGAAGATTATTTGGGATGATTTAAAAAAAATAATACCCGGATTTTTATCTTAAGGATAACGAAAAAAGATGATTTGGTAAGGATACCGGCAGAAGACAAATTGAAGTATTTGTTAGGTGTGAAATGTACTTTGAAGGTAATTAATAAGGCAAGCATTTAGGTGAACGATTGAAGAAATAAAAGTACCAGGCCTGCTTCCTACTTTTCACTTTAGAATTTGAACATAAAAAAAGCCAATGAAAATTTAATTCATTGGCTTTTTTAAGATAAATATGGAAGAAACTACTTCCTCTTAATTACTTTTTCAGCTGCTTTTAAAATAGCCTCTGAATTTAAACCGTATTTTTCCAATAATTGTTCCGGGGTGCCGCTCTCTCCAAAAGTATCCTGGGTGGCCACAAATTCTTGTGGTGCCGGATTATTTTCGGCTAAAGTGCGGGCAACGCTTTCTCCGAGACCGCCAAGGAAGTTATGTTCTTCGGCAGTTACCACACATCCGGTTTTCTTAACCGACTTGATTATGGCTTCTGCATCTAAAGGTTTTATAGTATGAATATTAATCACATCAGCACTAATTCCTTTTTCTGAAAGTTTTTGAGCTGCCTGTATTGCTTCCCAAACCAAATGGCCGGTAGCGATAATGGTTACATCTTCCCCTTCATAAAGTTGAACTGCTTTCCCAATTTCAAATTTTTGATCTTCCGGGGTGAAATTAGCTACTTTTGGTCTTCCGAATCTAAGGTAAACCGGGCCATCGTGCTCGGCGATCGCTAAAGTTGCAGCTTTGGTCTGGTTAAAATCGCAGGTGTTAATCACCGTCATTCCCGGTAACATCTTCATAAGACCAATGTCTTCCAGTATCTGGTGGGTTGCGCCATCTTCACCCAAAGTTACTCCCGAGTGAGAAGCACAGATCTTTACATTTTTCCCTGAGTAGGCGATAGATTGACGAATCTGGTCGTAAACTCTACCGGTAGCAAAATTGGCGAAAGTTCCTGCAAATGGAATCTTCCCACCAATGGTAAGTCCGGCGGCCATTCCCATCATATTGGCTTCGGCAATTCCTACCTGGAAGAAACGCTCCGGATTTTCATCTATAAAATCCTGCATTTTAAGCGATCCCACAAGGTCAGCGCAAAGTGCTACCACATTAGGATTGGTTCTGCCAAGCTCGGTAAGTCCCGCACCAAAACCGGAACGGGTATCTTTTTTTCCTGTATCTGTATATGTCTTCATTCTAAATTTCTTTGTCATTTCCACTTTCTGGAAATCTATATTATTTTATATCCATTCCCCTTAAAAAATATCAAATTCCTCCCCTTAGGGGAGGCTAGGTGGGGCTTTTAATAATCTCCTAAAGTTTCAGGATTTTGAGAAAGCGCAGTTTCTAATTGCTCATCGTTAGGAGCTTTTCCGTGCCAGGCGTGGGTGTGCATCATAAAATCTACACCATTACCCATAACGGTAGTCATTAGTATACAAACCGGTTTTCCTTTTCCGGTACGGGATGTGGCTTCGGTTAGACCATCAATTACCTGTTGCATATCGTTACCATCTTCAATCTCCATTACATCCCAACCAAAAGCTTCAAATTTAGCTTTTAGATTACCCATTGGTAAAACGGTTTCTGTGCTTCCGTCTATCTGCTGGCCGTTAAGGTCTACCGTGGCAATAATATTATCTACTTTATTTCCGGCAGCATACATAATGGCTTCCCAGTTTTGACCTTCCTGTAATTCACCATCTCCGTGAAGGGAAAATACTAAATGGCTATCCTTATTCAGTTTTTTAGCTTGCGCAGCTCCAAGAGCAACCGACATTCCCTGGCCAAGTGAACCTGAGGCTACTCGAATTCCCGGCAGGCCTTCGTGCGTTGTAGGATGACCCTGTAACCTGGAATCTATAAGTCGGAAAGTATTCAATTCATCTACAGGAAAATAACCACTCCGGGCTAAAACGCTATAGAAAACCGGTGAAATATGTCCGTTGGAAAGGAAGAAAAGGTCTTCATCTTTCCCGTCCATATTAAACTCGGGTTTGTGTTCCATAATTCCGCCCTGGTACA
>NZ_CAXAVR010000167.1:0-4034 GCF_963972535.1 uncultured Salegentibacter sp. | reverse complement strand
TGTTGAAAACTTAATAATAGTGTTGATAAGTGCAAAAAAAACCGAAACCAGGGTTTCGGAAATTTAATAGCTTATGATATGTAAGGTATTAGCCTTTAAAAACCCCCATATCCAGATACTTATCCATCCTCTTATTAACTAAATCTGTTGGTGATAAGTTTTTAAATTCATCATATGCCTCTAAAATTGCATTTTTTACCGTATTAAAAGTTTCCTCTCTATTGCTATGAGCACCTCCGATTGGTTCTTTTACAATTTCGTCTATCAATTTCTGTTTTTTCATATCCTTAGCGGTAAGTTTCAATGCATCTGCTGCCTGCTCTTTATACTCCCAGCTACGCCAAAGAATAGAAGAACAGGATTCAGGAGAAATTACCGAATACCAGGTATTTTCAAGCATCATTACCTTATCGCCAACCCCAATTCCTAAAGCACCTCCACTGGCACCTTCTCCAATGATAACTACAATAATTGGCACTTTTAGCCTTGTCATTTCCAGGATATTTCGGGCAATAGCTTCTCCCTGGCCGCGTTCTTCAGCTTCAAGCCCAGGATAAGCTCCCGGAGTATCTACAAATGTCACTACAGGAAGACCAAACTTCTCTGCAGATTTCATTAAACGTAAGGCTTTGCGGTAACCTTCAGGATTTGCCATCCCAAAATTTCTGTATTGTCTGGTTTTAGTATTATAGCCTTTTTGCTGACCTATAAACATAAAACTCTGGTCTTCAATTTTACCAAGCCCGCCAATCATTGCTTTATCGTCTTTTACATTTCTATCGCCGTGAAGCTCTAAAAAAGTATCACCACAAATTGCATTTATATAATCTAAAGTATAGGGGCGGTTTGGATGCCTGGAAAGCTGAACCCGTTGCCAGGCCGTTAAATTCTTATATATATCTTTTCGGGTTTCCTTTAATTTCTTTTCAATTTGTCTGCAGGTAGCCGTAACATCAACATCGCTCTCTTCACCTATGTTACAGGCTTTTGCGTACTGCTCTTCCAACTCTTTAATGGGTAATTCAAATTCTAAATATTCCATAAGTTGATATGGTTTGTTTTTTATTAGCCTACAAATATAACAAACTTTAAAAGGAAGAATTATACAGAAAGACCATTAAATTTTGAGAAATTTCTTCTCTTATCTTTTGGCTCTATAAAGTAGAAAAATTGCCAGAATACCAAAACTGATATTAGGAAACCAAACAGCAATTAAAGGAGAAAAGGTAGATTGCTCTGCCATAGTGCCAAAAACCTTATCGAAAAATATAAATATAAAGGCTAAAGTAATTCCAACGGCAAGGTTTACACCCATCCCTCCACGACGTTTCATAGAGGAAACAGCTACTGCAATTATGGTAAGAATAAATGCGGAAACAGGAATGCTCCATCGCTTATAAGCTACCACCAAATATCTATTTATATTTCCAGAACCGCGGCGGCGTTCTTGCTCAATAAACTCGTTTAGCTCGGTATAGTTTAAAGTTTCAGCGATATAAGTTTCAGGGGTTAATTCATCAAATTCAAAAGGAAGAATGGTATCCAACTTATTCTGATGAATTATAGAATCTTCATCTACCCCAACAATTCGTTTATTTACATTGGTTAAAGAATAAGTGGTGTCCTCGGGATTAAATCTTAGACTGGTGGCACTTATTTTATATTCAAGTTTATTACCTTCAAAATGTTCTAAAGTGAAATTTCTAGCCGATTTCCCCAATGGCTGAAAATGGCTGGCATAGATAAATTCATTATCATTTATTTGCCTATAAACATCCCTGGTTTCCTGGGTTTCGGCTCCTTTTTTAAGATATTCGTATTTAAATTCATTAAAACCTTTACTGGCTTTTGGCGCGAGGAACATTCCAAGAATAAGCGCTAAAATACAAACAATAGTTGCGCCAATAAGATAAGGTCTTAAGAACCTCCAAAAAGAAACCCCACTACTCAAAAAGGCAATAATTTCAGTATTATTGGCCAGTTTGGAGGTAAACCAAATAACCGATAAAAACAGGAAAAGCGGAAATAATAAATTGGCAAAATAGATTGTAAAGTCTACATAATAAAGAGCCACTTCTATAAACGGCACCTCATTATCCAGTATTTTTCCAATTTTTTCAGCAAGATTAACTGTAATTCCAATTGGTATAAATAGTAAAAGCATAAGGAAGAAAGTTCCCAAATAACGTTTTAATATGTACCAATCTAAAATTTTCAAAGTCTAAAGTCTTTTATCCATTTGTTTTACCATCATATTTTTCCAGCTGGCAAAATCTCCGGCTAAGATATGTTTTCTGGCTTCACGTACCAACCACATGTAAAATCCGAGATTATGAATAGTAGCAATTTGCTTGCCGAGAAGTTCATTTACACTAAATAAATGCCTAACATAAGCTTTGCTATAATCTTTATCTACAAAAGTAGTTCCCATTTCATCTAAAGGAGAGAAATCGTCTTCCCACTTTTTATTTTTAATATTAATTGTCCCATGAGCCGTAAAAAGCATCCCGTTACGGGCATTTCTGGTTGGCATTACACAATCAAACATATCTACTCCCAGTGCAATATTTTCCAGAATATTAATAGGAGTACCTACTCCCATTAGATATCGCGGTTTGTCTTCCGGAAGAATTTCAGTAACAACTTCTGTCATCGCGTACATTTCTTCAGCAGGTTCTCCAACTGAAAGTCCGCCAATCGCATTTCCTTCAGCGCCAACTGAAGCGATATATTCTGCCGATTGTTTCCTTAAATCTTTATAAGTACTTCCCTGAACTATGGGAAAAAGCGTTTGATCAAACCCGTATAAAGGATCTACTTTTTTCAAGTGATTTACACACCTGTCCAGCCACCTATGCGTCATATGCATAGAACGTTTTGCGTATTTATAATCGCAAGGATATGGTGTACATTCATCAAATGCCATAATGATATCGGCACCAATAGTCCGTTGAATTTCCATCACATTCTCTGGAGTGAAAACATGGTAAGAACCATCTATATGCGATTTAAACTTTACACCTTCTTCCTTAATTTTTCTTCTGGCAGAAAGGGAGTATACCTGGTACCCACCGCTATCGGTTAAAATGTTTCGGTCCCAGTTCATAAACTTATGCAAGCCACCGGCTTTCTTAAGAATTTCGGTTTGGGGACGTAAATAAAGGTGATAGGTATTTCCTAAAATTATATCAGGATTAATTTCTTCTTTAAGTTCCCGCTGGTGTACTCCTTTCACCGAAGCTACTGTACCAACAGGCATAAAAATAGGAGTTTCAATCTTACCGTGATCGGTGGTAATGGTCCCGGCGCGGGCTTTACTACCGGTATCGGTACTCAACAAATCAAATTTCATAATACTTTTTAAGTGAGTGCAAAGATACTCAAGTAAACTTCCTTTTGACAAACCCAAGTGGTATTAAAATATTTTTTTTGATTTAAAGGCAGACAGCCGAGCTTTTAAATATCGCAATCGATTGAAAATTTAATAAAAGAAGTTTACACCAGGAAATTGTTAGTTACTTGGTTAGTTTTCTTAATAACTGGAAGGCAAGCACTTTGACAAAGCTTTATAAAAAGCTATTTTTGTGGCTATCATTTTAACAACACAATTTTACTTTAATGTCAAAGATCAAAGAATTAGAAGATTTTGCCACCCAGGTACGCCGGGATATTTTAAGGCAGGTTCACAAGGTGAATTCGGGACACCCGGGAGGTTCGCTTGGTTGCACAGAATTTTTCACCGCTTTGTACCAGGGCGGAATTATGGAACACAAACCCGAGTTTAATATGGACGGGAAAGACGAAGACCTTTTCTTCCTTTCCAACGGTCATATTTCTCCGGTTTTCTATAGCGTTTTAGCCCGTAGCGGTTATTTTCCTGTAGATGAATTAAATACTTTTCGACTTATAGATTCCAGGTTACAGGGTCACCCTACAACGCACGAAGGCCTGCCGGGAATTCGAGTAGCTTCAGGTTCACTGGGCCAGGGAATGTCGGTTGCTCTTGGAGCTGCTCAGGCTAAAAAACTGAATAA
>NZ_CAXAVR010000166.1:0-4108 GCF_963972535.1 uncultured Salegentibacter sp. | reverse complement strand
CAGATTTTAGTTTCAGATAATTCAGGTAATCTCAATTGGAAACACAACCACACCAGAAATTTTATAAGTACAGGAAGTCAAACTGGTACTTACACGATTGGGGAAGAAGTTTATTTCTTAAGGATTAACCCGAATATTTCATCAATTACATTTCCTGATGCCTCGTCTAATAAAGGTCGGGAACTGGTATTAATAGGTAAGGGAAGTAGTACCACGCCGCTTAATTTCGTAAATGGAGATAACCTGGACGATATGCAGGATAATAGTATAACCAGTATATCAAATGGGGAAATCCTTACTATAATAAGTATAGGAACGCGTTGGTTGTTAATAGATAGATCTAATTAAAAAAAAAGCAGTAAAACTACCTCGGAGCAAGCCAACGGTGCATTCAGTGAAAACTATTGTTTAATTTTCGCGGTAAGCCTCGGAGCATTTAAATATCGGGTAAAATTGATTTTACTGCTTTTTATAATTTAATCTTCAGCCTTATCTCCTTCCCATTCCATAAAGCCGCCTTCAAGATTATAGGTATTTGCAAAACCCATCTGATCTAAAATTGTGCAAGCCTGTGCACTGCGCTTTCCGGAACGGCAATAGATATAGTAATTCTTATCTTTATCAAGTTTTTCAACCTCATTTACAAATTCCTGGCCTTTATAGATATCGAGGTTTTTAGCCTTAGGGATATACCCATCCTCTACTTCTTCTTCGGTTCTTACGTCTAAAATCACCGCGTTTTCATCTTTTTCCAGCTGTGATTGCCATTCTTCCTGACTAAGTTCTTTCATAAATTTTATTTTTTATTAATCTCCTTAACAAAGGTGATCTGTGATTCCTAATATATTTTTCAGTGTAAAGATATTGAAAGTTTTAAAAAACAGCGCCTCCATTTGCCATCGATTCCGGCTGAAAAAATTTAACATTTCTTTTAGAACTAAATTACAAAACTGACTTATATTTGTACATACAAATGTTGTTTAGACAAATGAAGATAGAAGATCAATTAAAAACGAATTATTTGCCACCGGCCAGGAAGCTAAGTCTTAGCATTTTGGTTACTGCAAATCTTATAGACGAGCAAGTGGCTACTGCCCTTAAGCCTTTTGATATTTCTATACAGCAATTTAATGTGCTTCGAATATTGAGAGGACAAAAAGGAAAACCGGCAAATCTTAGCACTATACAGGAAAGAATGGTGAGTAAAATGAGTAATACTACCAGGTTGGTAGACAAACTTATCACCAAAGGCCTTACTGAAAGGGTTATTTGCGAAGCTAACCGTAGAAAAGTAGAAATAAGTATTACTGAAAAAGGTTTGGAACTTTTGAAAGAAATTGACCCAAAAGTTGATGCAGTAGAAAAAGAGCTAATTCAGGATATTAGCGAAGAAGAAATTGAAATTGTTACTGATTGTTTAAATAAAATAAGAAAATAATTATGGAAGAATATATAGAAAACCTCAACTGGCGTTACGCCACCAAGAAGTTTGATGCAGAAAAATCTTTAAGTCAGGAAGACGTAGAGAAACTTCAAAAAAGCATTCAGCTTTCAGCTTCTTCATACGGACTTCAGCCTTACGAGGTATTTGTGATTTCCGATAAGGAAACCAAAGAAAAATTAAAAGCGGCGGCCTGGAACCAGTCTCAACTTACTGATGCTTCACACGTATTTATTTTTGTAGGACTTAAGAAATTGAATGAGGCTTATATAGATGCTTATTTGGAGAATATTAGTAAAATTCGAGAAGTTCAGGTACAGGATCTTAGCGGGCTAAAAGATATGTTAACCTCAAATATTTTAGGTAAAACCGAAGAACAGCAATCTGTTTGGGCGCAGAAACAAGCTTATATCGCGCTTGGAAATTTACTTTCTGCCGCAGCAAATTTAAAAATTGACACCTGCCCTATGGAAGGTTTTGACGCACAAAAGTTTGATGAAATCCTGGGAATTTCAGGAACAAATTTAACTACTGCAGTGATAGCTACAGCCGGGTACCGGAGCGAAGAAGACCAATTGCAACACGCAAAAAAAGTTAGAAAACAAGAAGAAGAATTATTCCATTTAATATAAACCAAAATCAAATTAATTTAAATTAAAAATTGCTATGAAAAAGAATCTTTTAAAAACTGTATTTGCATCTGCATTTCTTGTATCATTTTTATCGTTTACAACAGTAAATGCTCAGGATAAAAAAATTGATGTAAAAGAAAGCAACATTAAATGGGAAGGTGAAAAAGTAACCGGCTCTCACTACGGAACCATAGACCTTAAAAACGGACATTTTACTATGGAAAACGGTGAACTTACCGGAGGGGAATTCGTAATAGACATGAGCTCTATTACCGTTACCGATCTTACTGGTGAAGATAAAGGAAAATTAGAAGGTCACTTAAAATCTGATGACTTCTTTGGAGTAAAAAACCATCCAACTTCAAAACTGGTTATTACAAGCGTTGCTAAAAAAAGCAATGGAACTTACGGAGTGGTAGCCAATCTTACTATTAAAGATAAAACAAATCCCGTGACTTTCGATTTAGATTGGGAAGATAATTCAGCTTCTACAGAGCTAACTATAAACCGTTCTAAATACGATGTACGTTATGGTTCAGGGAGTTTCTTTGATAACCTTGGTGACCAAACCATCTACGACAATTTTGAACTTGAGGTAGAATTAAAATTCTAATTCTAAAGGGAGATTAATTGCTATAAAAAAAATTGAAAAAGAAAAATTAATAATTATTATGGAAAAACAAATCAATACCCAGGCTAGTAATATCGCCTGGAAAGGAAAAAAAGTTTTAGGATCACATTCAGGAACTATAGATCTTAAAGAAGGTAAATTAACATTGGAAAATGACGAAATTACAGGAGGCGAATTTGTAATGGATATGACCACAATTACCGTAACCGATCTTAAAGGCGACGATAAGGCAGGTTTGGAAGGTCACTTAAATTCAGATGATTTCTTTGGAGTAGATAATCACCCAACATCAAAACTGGTAATTACCAGCGTAGCTAAAAAAGACGACGGTACTTATGGTGTGGTTGGAGATCTTACTATTAAAGAAAACACCCATCCGGTAACTTTCGATTTGGATAAAAACGGAAATACTGCGACTACTAAATTGAGTATAGACCGTTCTAAATACAATGTGAAATACAATTCGGGTAGCTTTTTTAGCGGACTTGGAGATCAAACGATTTACGATAATTTCGATTTAAATATTGAGTTGAAATTCTAATAATTAGATTGCACAATTCCAGCCGGAAAAGTTAAATTTACTTTTCCGGCTTTTCTTTTTATAAAATCTCCTTGTTTATTTAAAAGAGCTTTCTATCTTTGAAGCAATGAAAGCCAATAATTGGCATTTATTATATTTTATGAAAACAATTACAACAAATACCTGGTGGTGGAAAAATTTACGTCAAACGTCGTGAAGTAACATCGCTATAGTATAATCTCATACAAAAGGCTTGTCTCACGACAAGCCTTTTTTTATATAAGAAATTTGAAAATTAACCTCCGCCTTCGCGGGAGTGACAGAAATAAATAATTTATGTATCAACTAAAGACCACCTATAAAAAACTCCTTGCCGATACCATTACACCGGTGAGTGTTTATTTAAAAGTTCGGGACAAATATCCTAACAGTCTCTTGCTGGAAAGTAGTGACTATCACGCCAACGATAATAGTTTCTCCTATATATGCTGCAATCCTATCGCTTCTATTAAAGTTCAAAACGAGGTGATTACCGAAGTTTTTCCTGACGGAAGTAAAAAAACAACAGAGATCACTCCTGAAGTTAACGTACCTCAGCAAATTCAGGAATTTTCCAAACAATTCGAAACTGAAGATTCTGATTTTAAATTCATCAATAACGGACTTTTTGGCTACATCGCTTACGATGGAGTTAGGTATTTTGAAGATTTAGAGATTAAAAAGCGAAATGGTGATCTTAAACTTCCGGATATCTATTACGCAGTTTATCAAAATATCATCGCTATAAATCATTTTAATAACGAAGCTTATATTTTTGATCATAGTTACGATACCGATTCAAAGATCGCTGAAATCGAGCAACTGATAAAAGTCAAAAATTTCGC
>NZ_CAXAVR010000165.1:0-4156 GCF_963972535.1 uncultured Salegentibacter sp. | reverse complement strand
CTCCTGCATGGGTATGGTTTTCTTGCTGTTTTCTTTACCGGTTTAAGCCTAAGACATTTTGAAAAAGTTAGCGGAGATTACAAGACAAAAATGCACGATTTTGTTCACGAAATAGAACGCATCTTACTCGTGGTTTGGATTATTCTTTTTGGTGGTTCTATTATGAATGGAATGTTAAGCCTTACCGATTGGCGTGGAATTGTATTCGCTTTTGCTTTTGTTTTAATTATTAGGCCCCTGGCAGGAATTATAAGTATGACGGGGATTAGAGACAGTTTTAAGAATAAACTTGCCATTAGTTTCCTGGGAATTAAGGGAATTGGCTCTGTATTTTATCTCGCCTGGGCCTTCGTTGAATTTGATGGTTTTGAACATAAAAATGAACTCTATTCTATTACCGCTTTTATTATTCTAATTTCTATAGTGGTTCACGGTTTTACTGCTCCTTCCATTATTGAATATTTTAAACGAAAAACAGAACAGAACGAAAACGAATCAGGTGAAACTCCCAAGGAATAACTGAAGTAAATAGGGAGTAATAAGCGCGGTGATAATTCCATTTACACACATAGCCAACCCACTGTAAACCCCGGCGAGTTTGCTTTCTTCAAAGGCACGCGCGGTGCCAATTCCGTGGGCAGCTGTACCTAAAGCAGTACCAATAGCAATTTTACTTTTTATGCCTAATTTCTTCAGAATAAATGGTCCAAATGCGTTACCAAAAATTCCCACGGCAATTACAATTCCGGCGGTAATTTCTGGAATTCCATTGGTAAGTTTGGTGATCTCAATAGCAATTGGCGTAGTAACCGATTTTGCCGCCAACGATTCAATTATAAAATCAGGGACTTTTAAAAGTAGAAGAAAAATGATCACAGTTAAAACTCCGCTTATTCCACCAACGGCTACCGAAAGCAAGAACACTTTTAAATTCTGTTTTACTTCTTCATATTTTTCATAAAAAAACACACCAAGTGCCACTACCGATGGCCCCAGGAAGAAACTAATAAATTTTCCGCCGCGATTATAATCTTCAAAATCAATATTAAAAATCAACAGAAAACAAATAATAAAAACAATAGCTACCAAAACTGGAGTCAATAGCGCGTAATTAAATTTTTTCTGAAGTTTACGTGCACCCGCAAAAGCAATTAGACTTATAAAAACACCAAATATTGGTAATTGAAAAAATTCTTGCATTACTTCCCGAATTTTTCAATAATTATTGCTGAAACATAAAGCGTGATTACGGTACTGGCAATTACAGCTACTGAAATGGGTAACCAGTAATCGGCGATAATTTCGAAATAAACCATTAAGCCAACCCCATAAGGAATAAAGAATAAAACCAGGTATTTTATAAGCTTATCTGAGGCCGGTTTCACATCCTGAAGTTTTATGATTTTTAACCGTAAAGCCAGGAAAATAAGAAACATTCCCAGGATATTGCCGGCGATTGGGATTTCAAAAAAATAGGTGATTAACTCACCTAAAAGTAAAAATCCAAAAATATAAGCTAAAGCTTTGAGCATCTCTAGTTTATTGATACATATCTTTCAAGTCAGCTTCGTGTAAGTCTACGAAGAATTCGCCAATCATATCGGTTGCTTTTTCAAAGAAAATCTTTCCTTTTTCAGCGGTTGCAGCTTTAGGATTTCCTACACCTGTATCTTCAGTAACTTGAGTCCATTCCCGTTGTGCACTCGCCCAACCTTCTTTTAAAGCTTTAATCTTAAAAGTTTTGGCGCTGCCGTCTCCCGCTTCTTCTAAAGGTAAAACTAACTCAGGCCGCAAATGCATAACAGCCGCAGTTTCCAATTCTCCTGCGTGATCACCGGGCTCTTCAAAATAAGGTTTTGCATCTGTAACCTGCCACCAGTTTACCGCACAGGTAAAGATATCTGGAAATTCAAGACTTAATTCCCTGATTAGTTGTTTAAAATTATTGCCGCCGTGGGCGTTTAAAATCACCAGTTTATTGATTTTATGTTTTTCTAAAACCTGCGCTACATCTTTTAAAATAGCGTATTGGGTACTGGGATTAAGATTCATACATAATTTTACATCCATTTGGCCGGTATTCACTCCAAATGGAATGGTAGGTAGAACTACTGCTTTTGCATTTTTTTCCCAGGCTTTGTGGGCTGCGTTTATTGCAGCTTCTTCGGCAAGAATATTATCGGTAGCATACGGCAGGTGATAATTATGCGCTTCGGTAGCTCCCCAGGGCAAAACAGCTATGCTAAAATCTTCGTTTTTAATGTGTTTCCAATTGGTTTCGGCCAAAACGTAAGGCCTTATCTTTCTTTCCATAAACTTAATTTCATTTAAAATTAATAATTCTAAGCGATTCTGTAAGATTTAAAAGGCAGAAATTAAAACCTATCTTTGATTAAAATTAAAATCGATGTTGGATTTTGTAATTGTTGGCGGCGCACAGGCCGGACTTTCAATGGCTTATTACCTTAATAAAATGGGTAAGGATTATGTTGTGGTAGATAAGGAAAAGGAAGTTGGAGCTTCCTGGTTAAACCGTTGGGATTCCCTTAAACTTTTTACACCTTCAGAATTTAATAAGCTTCCAGGAATGGAGTTCCCTGCCGAAAAAGGTTATTATCCAACAAAAGAAGATGTAGCTGAATATTTTAAAAATTATGTAGCCGAATTTGATATTGAAATTAGGTTAAACACATTAATAGAGCATATTTCGCCAATAGAAGATTATTTTATTCTGAAGCATCAAAACGGCGAGATACATTGTAAAAATGTAGTGATTGCTACAGGGCCGTTTCATATTCCATACACGCCATCTTTTTCTAAGAAAATATCAACAGCTATTTTCCAGATTCATAGTAATTATTATAAAAATCCCGGTCAATTACAAGAAGGGCCGGCAATGGTTGTAGGGGCAGGAGATTCGGGATTTCAAATCTTAGATGAAATCTCTCAAACTAACAGAACCACTTATTTTTCTGGCGCTACCAACGTTCGGGTACTTCCACAAGAAATTTTAGGAAAAACATTATGGTGGTGGTTCACAAAAATTGGTTTTTTAAATTTTAGTCGAAATACCTGGCTGGGGAAAAAGTTGAGTGAGTCTAAGCAACCTATTATTGGGACCAATGTAAAAAGTATTTTAAAACGAGAGAACGTTATTCCTGTTGGAAAAACAAAAGATGCAAAAGGCGAAATTATCATTACTAAAAATCGAAAAATCGAAGGGCTAAAAAATATCGTCTGGGCCACCGGTTACCGACCAAATTTTAGTTGGATAGAAGGCCTGGAACTTTCTAAAGACGGCTACCCAAAACATAATCGTGGTATTAGTAATATTAAAGGACTATACTTTATAGGTCTTCCCTGGCTGCATACACGAGGCTCGGCAACTTTAGGGGGAATTAAAAAAGACGCGCAATATCTTGCAAATTATATTGAAGCTGAAGAAAAAACGCTTGCCTAATAAAACCTCGTGAGGTTTCTTCTTAAATATTTTACTACAATTTTTGCTTAAACACCACAATTAGGCTTGATCCCATAAAATTTCGGTATAAAAAAATTCCTAAAGAAGATAAACTTTGGGATTTGGGAATAAAAGTGGGCGTGTAGGGATTTTAATCCCTGACCCTCCCGATGCAAAATCGGGATGCTCTGAACTAACTGAGCTACTTTTTAAATAACTTCTCAATCATAATTCGACTTCTCCACTTCTTAATTTGTCGCTCTCTTCGAATTGCTTCTGTTCTTGTTTTGAACTCTTCAGAATACACCAGAACCCAATCTTTAGCCTTCGATGTAAAACCTTTGTTACTTTGTAAATGTTTTTCTAAACGTATATTAATATTCTGGGTAGAACCAATATAATATTTATTCAGTACTTCAGAGAATAATATATAAACGTAAAATTTCGGCATACAAAAAACCCTAAAGTAGGTAAACTTTGGGATTTGGGAATAAAAGTGGGCGCGAAGGGATTTGGATTCCTGACCCTCCCGATGTGAAATCGGGATGCTCTGAACTAACTGAGCTAATTTTCTGTTAAAATAAAAAAGATTTCCAAATTTTGGAAATCTTAAATTCTGTGGGCGCGAAGGGATTCGAACCCCTGACCCCTTGGGTGTAAACCAAGTGCTCTGAACCAACTGAGCTACGCGCCCTA